>NZ_BAAAVI010000105.1:0-21754 GCF_039534445.1 Streptosporangium fragile
CTGACGGCTCCGCCTCGCCCCCTGCCCGGGGCGCCTCGCGCGAGGCGCCCCGGGCAGCCCGGTTTCGCAGGGGCCCGGTCACCCACGCCAGGCCGCCAGGAGATCCTCCGGCGTCCAGCGCGCAGCCAGTGGAAGCCCTGGTTCGAACCCCGCTCTGGATACCGCCACCTTCGGCGTGTCCGCGGTCGCACCGGGAACGGCGACCGAACCGCGGACCAGTTCGTCATAGTCGTGGCGGTCGAAGGGCCGGGCGTCGAGCCACTTGACCGAGCCGGTGAAGTGGACCCGGTTCGCGACGGGTTCCCGGTCGACGCCCACAAGGTCGATCTCCGGGTTGTTCTGCCGGTTCCACCACCCGCCCACGGCCTCGGTCTCGGGCCAATCGTCGTTCGGGAGCATCCTGAGCAACGAGTCTCGTACGACCTGCTCCACGGCACGGCCTCGCCACGATGTCCAGGACCGTTCGATCCGGTGCAGTGCCAGGTCGGGTCGGCCTCGCTCGCTGTCGGCCACCGCCCGTTGCAGGAAGGCGAGCCAGAAGCGGAGGTAGGGGTCGGCCACCCGGTAACGCCTGTTCCTGGTGTCCGGGCGGGTGGACAGGGGCAGGTCCGCGCTCACCACGCGCTTGGCGATCAGGGAGGTGAGGATCGGGGTGAGCGTCCCCGACGGCAGTGGGGTCGCGCCGCCGACCTTGCCGGCGATGCTTCCGTAGGCCCGCTCGCCGGTCCCGATCGCCTCCAGGACCGCCCGCGTGTGCGTCGCCGAAGGGAACTCCCCGAGCAGGGACAGCTCTCCGGCTGCCAGAAGCGGTGAGAGAGGGTTCGCGAGGCTGTCGCGCAGGAAGTCCACCCTGCTCATCCCGGGCTGCCAGGAACGAACGACCTCGGGGAACCCTCCGGTGATCAGTAGGGCGTCGATTGCGTCGGCGGCGTCCAGGCCGGTCATCTCCGCCACGTCGTCGAGATCGAGTGGCCGCACCGTCATCTGGGCGGCCCGGCCGAAGAAAGGCCTGCCATATTCCTGGAGGGACCGCATGACCGACAAGTCGCTCCCGACCAGGAGCAGCAGAATCGGCCGGGTGGACAGGTGCCTGTCCCAAACGGTCTGCAACGCCCCTTCGAACTCGGGATCCTGCTCCACCAGCCAGGGAACTTCGTCGAGGACGACAATGGACGGAACCTGGTCCCCGGCGGCGACCGCCAGGGACCTCAGTGCGTGATTCCAGTCCTGTGGTACGGCACCCGCGACGAGTTCGCGACCGGCCAGCCCCGAGCAGGAGACGGCTTCGGCGAAGTCGCTCCGTTCGGACAGCGGACTGCGGCCTCTCGTCGCCTGGAAGATCACATACGGCAACCCCGAACGATCGCAGAACTCCTGCGCCAGCCGGGACTTCCCCACCCGCCTCCGCCCAGTCATGATCACGGACTTCCCTCTGGTGGTTCCCCGGCCCTCGACGACAAGGCGAAGCTGGCCGTTCAACAGATCAAGGTCGGTGCTCCGCCCCGCGAATTCCACGAGCCCTCCCAGGGACGACACTCGAAGGTATATAAGTTCTACGTAGACTTCATCTACCGTAGATCTTATCTACATGTCCCTGGGTGATGACACGGACGCCGCAAGGAGCCATCGTCATGTCCCCGTCGTTCTCTCACCTGGACGCAGGCTCTCATCGTCGGCCCATGTTCCAAGAGGAACGGATGGCGACGCCCCTCAAAACAGGCATTCGCCGACGCGATGCGGCGATCCTCGCGTACGAGGAGTTCAGCGCTCATGGGATCCGGCCACTGGGGTGTGCACGCTGCGGTCATTCCGGGCGGAAAAATGCCTCCCCGCGCCGCACGGCGATACAGCCAATTGTGCTCCGGACCCTCCTTGGCATCGCCTTCCTGCTCCTTGTGGGTTCGAGCTCTTCGAGTGCGTGGTGACGCACCACCGGCCGTTCGCCTCCCGCGGTGCGGGAGGCCGGGGTCAGAGACGGAAGTCCAGATCGGGGACAATCTCGGCGACGTCCATCTGAGCCTTCTGGAGCCTGCCGGAGTAGTCCCAGTTCATGGCCTGCCAGCGGGTGAACTGGTCGAGGACCCACATGCCCGACTGGCGGCTGCCGTTGCCGGACCTGCCGTTGCCCCCGAAGGGAAGGTGGGCCTCGGCGCCCGAGGTGGAGTTGTTGACGCTGACCATGCCCGCGCCGATACCGGTGCGGAAGCGGAAGGCGGCCTTGGGATCGGTGGTGTAGATGGAGGAGGACAGCCCGTAGCCGGGGCGGTTGGCCAGGTCGACGGCCTCCTCCAGGGTGGTGAAGGTGGTCACGCCCACGATCGGGCCGAAGGTCTCCTCCAGGAAGAGGCGGTCGTCGGGGCGCACGCCGTCCACAACCACCGGATGGTAGTAGAGACCGCCCTCGCCGGTGAAGGCACCGCGGGGGTTCTCCGGGGTGATCCGCCCGACGGGGCCGGAGACGACCGTGTGGTGGGGCTCGATCCAGCCGAGGTAGTCCTCGTAGCGGGCGGCGAACTTCCGGTCGAGCAGCGGCCCGCACAGCACGTCGCCCGCGGGGTCGCCGATCACGGCCTCCGACAGGGCGCGCGTGTAGCGGGTGAGGAACTCGCCGTGGACGCTCTCGTGCGCGATCACCGTGCCGAGCGAGGTGCAGCGCTGCCCGGCGGTGCCGAAGCCGGCGAACAGCGCGCCCTCCACGGCCAGGTCGAGGTCGGCGTCCGGCATGACGACCATCGGGTTCTTGCCGCCGAGCTCCAGGCAGGGCGACTGCAGGTGCCTCCCGCACAGTTCACCGATCTTCCTGCCCACCGCGGTGGAGCCGGTGAAGCCCACCTTGTGCACCGTGCCCTCGGCCAGGGCCGTCTCGAGGCCCTCGAACGTCGCCGCGCCGTCGGCGAGGACCAGGTTGAGCACGCCGTCGGGCAGCCCGGCCGCCGCGAAGAGCCGGTAGAGGGCGTGCGCGGAGGCCGCGGCGTACTCGGCGGGCTTCCAGACCACCGCGTTGCCGCACAGCAGCGCCGGCACGAGGTACCACGACGGTACCGCGACCGGGAAGTTGCCCGCGGTGATCACCGCGGCCACGCCCACCGGCACCCGGAAGGTGAACAGGTTCTTGTCAGGCATCTCCGAAGGCACGGTCTGCCCGTAGAGCCGCCGGCCCTCACCGAGGAAGAAGTCGCACGTGTCGACGATCTCGCGGACCTCGCCCAGCGCCTCGGCGTACGGCTTGCCGATCTCCCGGGTGACCAGGCGGGCCAGTTCCTCGGCGTTGGCCTCCACCAGACGGCCGACGGAGGCGATCACCCGCCCCCGGACGGGCGCCGGGACCCGCGCCCACTCCCGCTGCGCCGCGGCGGCCGCGCGGCACGCCGCGGCGAACGTTCCCGCGTCCGCCAGCCGGACGCGCGCGACCACCTCGTCCACCCGGGCGGGGTTGATCGAGTCGTACGTCGTGCCGTTGGACGCTTCTTCCTTGCCGCCGATGACGGAGACGATTTCGAGGGTCACCGTTGACCTCCTTACGTGGGCCTCTGACCGCATTCTCCCCCTGGTGGAGAGGGCCGTCACGCTCTCGGGCGGCCCGGCCCGCCCGAGATGACCGGCGTATGCGCCGCCGGCGGGATCAGGGACCCGTGGCGCCCGGCGCCGCGCCCGGGGAGGAGGACGGCCCCGCCCGGAGGGGTGTCACGGTCGCGGGAACGGGGGCGGTGTGCGCGCGGCGTCAGATCATGCGGAAGTCGGCGAAGTCGAAGCCGGGGGAGACCACGCAGCTCACCAGCACACCCTCGTCGCCCGCGGGGCGGGCGGCCTGCCAGGTCCCGGCCGGGACGAGGATCTGCGGCAGCTGCCCCTCCTCCACCAGCGGGCCCAGGGTCATGGTGCGGACCGGCTGGCCGTCGTGGCCGCCGAGGGTCAGCGTCAGCGGACCGCCCCGGTGCCAGAGCCACACCTCGTCGGAGCGGACCACGTGCGGGCGCGACTCCTCGCCGGGCTCCAGCAGGAAGTAGATGCCGGTCGCGGTGGCCCGCACCCCGCCGTAGCCGGGCGGAGCGAGGTCGACGGAGGTCTTCCAGGTCTCCCGGAACCAGCCGCCCTCGGGGTGCGGCTGCAGGTCCAGGGCCTCGGCGAGCGGAGGGCGGGACGGGGTCGTCATCGCACCGATACTAGGGCGTGTCGTCAAAGTGTCATAGCCACATCAACAGCGCCGCCAGGGTGACCGCGGCCTGGTAGGACTCGGCGGTCTTGTCGTAGCGGGTGGCGATGCCGCGCCATTGCTTGAGCCGGTTGAAGCAGCGTTCGACGACGTTGCGGCGCTTGTAGACATGCCGGTCGAAGGCGGGCGGGCGCCCGCCACGACGGCCGCGCCGGGCCCGGTTGCGGACCTGATCGGCGCGCTCGGGGATGGTGTGCCCGATCCCGCGCCGCCGCAGCCAGGCCCGGATCGCCCGGGAGCTGTAGCCCTTGTCGCCGACGAGGTGATCGGGACGCACCCGGGGCCGCCCCGCACCGATCCGCGGCACCCGGATAGCGGCCATCACCTGCGTGAGCTGCGTGCAGTCGTTGACGTTGCCCGCGGTCACCACCAGGGCCAGAGGCCGGCCCCGGCCGTCGCAGGCCAGGTGGATCTTCGAGGTCAGCCCGCCCCGGGAGCGTCCGAGCGCCGGGGCGGCGGCCCCTTTTTTCGTGCGCCCGCAGCGTGCTGGTGCGCGCGCACGACGGTGGAGTCCACCGCGACCAGCCAGTCGATGTCACCGGCGGCATCGGCCCGGGCCTGGGCCGCCCGCAGCATCGCGGTGAAGGTACCGTCCTTGGCCCAGCGGCGAAAACGCGTGTGCAAGGACCGCCACGATCCGTACCGCTCGGGGACATCCCGCCAGGCCACGCCGGCCCGGAACTTCCAGACGATTCCATTGAGGACCCGCCGGTCATCGGCCCGGGGCCGTCCCATCACCGACCGGGGCAGCAACGGCTCCAGCGCCTGCCATTCGGCATCTGTCAGTTCATAGCGACGCACCACACCCACATGTTGCCCCAGGTCCAACCACTTTGACGACACGCCCTAGGGGCGTTTCCCGCCGACCTTCTCCGAACGGCGATCACGGCCGCCGCCCGGAGAGTCGATGATCGTCCGGACACGGGCCGGAAGGCCGGGTCCTCGGCGGGCGGGGCTCGGCCGTACGGCCGGTTCCGGCCACGAAGGCGGCCGCGCGGTGGGGGCGGAATCACTTTAATGATCTTCTGTGGTGGTTTGGGAATTTCGTTACTGGAGGTTCCTGGGGGGCCGGAGTGACGTTCGCGCAATCGGTCCAGATTTGTCGGCGGGCTTGGCTAGCGTTCCGTCCGTGATCGAACGGTGGAACCGGGATCAGGTCCTGGCGCTCGCGCCCGACGCCTCGTCCCAGAAAGCGGCCCAGGGGGTCTCGTCCCCCGGCAAGTGGTCGGGAACCGGAGTGACCGACGACGCGCTGTGGGGCGAGTGCAAGGGCAGCGGTTCCAAGCCCTACCGGGCGTGCGTCGACCTGTCCGAGCCCGCGTACCGGTGCACCTGCCCCAGCCGGAAGTTCCCGTGCAAGCACGCCCTCGGCCTGCTGCTGCTCTGGTCGGCCGGGGGCGTCCCCGACGCCGGGGAGCCCGCCGACTGGGTGGGCGAGTGGCTCGACGGGCGGCGCGACCGCGCGGCCAAGGCGGTGGACAGGGCCGCGGAGGCCGGGCAGGCCCGCGCGGCGAAGGCCGAGTCCGGCCCCGCCGACGGCCGCCGGGCCGCCCAGCGCGAGCAGCGCGTGACCGCCGGCCTGGCCGACCTGGAGCGCTGGCTCGGCGACCAGATCAGGCAGGGCATCGCCGGATCCCGCCGCCACGACCAGTGGGACGAGCTGGCCAAGCGCCTGATCGACGCCCAGGCCCCCGGCGTGGCGGGCACGGTGTCGCGGCTCGGCACCGTGCTGGACGGGGACGACTGGCCCGCCCGGCTCCTCGGCGAGTACGCCCTGCTGCACCTGCTCTGCGTGGCCCACCGCACCCTGCCGGAGCGGGTGGCCGGGGCGGGCGCCGAGGCCGGCGGGGCACCGGCCGGGCTGCTGGAGAGGGCGCGTGACCGGATCGGCTTCCCCGTGACCAAGGAGGAGGTCCTCGCCGGGGAGACCGTCCGCGACCGGTGGGACGTGCTGGGGCGGCGGGACGAGACGCACGACCGCCTGATCGCCCGCCGGGTCTGGCTGCGCGGCCGCGCGAGCGGCCGGGCGGCGCTCGTGCTCTCGTTCGCCCCGACCGGCCAGGCCCTCGACGCCTCGCTCGTCACCGGTACGACCGTCGACGCCGAGCTGGCGTTCTACCCCGGCTCGGCCCCGCTCCGCGCCGTGGTCGCCGCCCGCCACGAGGCCGTCCCCGCGGGCCCGCCGCCGGGGACGGCCGTGGACCGGGCACTGGACGAGGTGGCCGCGGCCCTGGCGGGTGACCCGTGGCTCGACTCCTGGCCCGTCGTGCTGGAGGGGGTGACCCCGGCGGGTGACGGCATGCGGATACTGGCCGGCCCCTCCGGCGGGCTCCCGCTCCATCCGTCCGCCGGCACCCCCTGGCGGCTGATCGCGACCTCGGGCGGGCGACCGCTGACCGTCGCCGCCGAATGGACCCCCAGGGGCCTGCGCCCCCTGACGACCTGGGACGAGGAAGGCCGAGTGATCATCCTGTGAGCGGCACCGCCGAATGGGAGGACCTGGTCTCCACCGCGCTCGTCGGCACCGACCGGCGCCCGCTGCCGGGGCAGGCCGAGCCGGAGACCGAGGTGCTCGCCCGCGCCGCCGTGCAGACGCTGCGGATCCGCGCCGGACGGCGGCCGGTCCCGGTGGCCGAACCGCCGGCCGCCGCGGCACCCGAGGAACAGTCCGTCGTCTCACGCGCGGCGGCCGACCGGCTCGCCCGCATCCTCGGCGGCGAGCAGCCGAGGATGCTCGACGAGTGGCTGCGGGCCGCCGCGGGACGCGGTTACCGCCTCGCGCCGCACCTGCTGCCCGAGCTTCTCGACCGGGCCGCCAAGGACCGGTCGATCCGCCCGCACCTCGGCGTCCTCGCCGGGCACCGGGGACGCTGGCTGGCCGGGCTCAACCCGGCGTGGGCGTTCCTCCTGGAGGAAGTCACCGCCGCCGCCGTGACCGGGTTCGGCGACGGTGAGGAGGTGTGGCAGCTCGGCACCCCCGGCGACCGCCGCGCGTACCTGGCCGCGCTGCGCGCCTCCGACCCCGCCGGGGCCAGGGAACTGCTCGCGGCGACCTGGGAGAAGGAGGCCCCGGACGACCGCGAGGCGTTCCTGAAGGTCCTCGCCGACGGGCTCTCCCTCGCGGACGAGCCGTTCCTGGAGGCCGCGCTCGACGACCGCCGCGTCGAGATCCGCGGCGAGGCCGCCTACCTGCTCAGCCGGTTGCCGGAGTCGCGGTTCGGCCTGCGGATGGCCGAGCGGGTCGCGAAGTTCCTGCCCGCCGGGGACGGGAAGATCCAGGCCACCGCGCCCACCGAGTGCGACACCGCGATGCGGCGCGACGGCGTCCGGGCCAAGGCCCAGTACGGCATGGGCGAGCGGGGCTGGTGGCTCCAGCAGATCGTGGCCCGCACCCCCCTGGGGGTCTGGTCCGGCCTGTACGGCCGCCCGCCCCACGAGATCATCCGCATGCCGGTCGTCGACTGGCGCGACGAGGTCGTCGCGGGGTGGATCAGGGCCGCCATGGTCCAGGGCGACCGGGAGTGGGCGCGCGAGCTGTTCCTTCTCAAGCCGGCGGCCGACCTGCTGGCCGTGCTGCCCCGGGAGGAACGCGAGACCGTCGCCACCGAGTTCGTCCGGCGGCACGGCGGCAGGAACGCCCGCTACGGCAGGCTCTCCGACTACCTCACGGGCGTCGCGGCGCCCTGGGGGCCCGGCCTGGCGCAGGCCGTGCTGGAGGCGATCCTGGACATCTCCAACAGCACCCAGTCCTGGTACATCGGCGACCTGATCAAGCTCGCCGGCGAGCGCGTCGACCCCGGCCTGCACGCCATGGCGGAACGGTTCTCGCTCGAACCGCCCGTCCAGGAGGTCGCCGCCCTCCTGCGTTTCCGTAACGACATGTTGAAGGAGCTTCAGTGACAACGGTTCTGCGGGCCCACGCCGAAGACCAGTACGCCGAGGAACTGGCGATCCTGGCCAAGGACGACGACCGGGCCCGCCCGCCGGGCTGGAAGCTGTCTCCCTGGGCGGTGACCACCTACATCCTCGGCGACGGCGACCGGATCACTCCCAAGTACATCGGGCCGCGCCGCATCGTCGAGGTGGCCGTGGCGACCCTCGCCACCGACCGCGCGCTGCTGCTGCTCGGCGTGCCCGGCACCGCCAAGACCTGGCTCTCGGAGCACCTGGCCGCCGCGATCAGCGGCGACTCCACCCTCCTGGTGCAGGGCACCGCCGGCACCGCTGAGGAGGCCATCCGCTACGGCTGGAACTACGCCCGGCTGCTGGCCGAGGGCCCGTCGCTGGAGGCGCTCACGCCGAGTCCGGTGATGCGGGCGATGGCCGAGGGCCGCCTGGCCCGGGTGGAGGAGCTGACCCGCATGCCCTCCGACGTGCAGGACGCGCTGATCACCGTGCTGTCGGAGAAGACGCTGCCGATCCCCGAGCTCAACCGGGAGGTGCAGGCGGCGCGCGGGTTCAACGTCATCGCCACCGCCAACGACCGCGACCGGGGCGTCAACGACCTGTCGAGCGCGCTGCGCCGCAGGTTCAACACCGTCGTGCTGCCGGTGCCCGCCACCGCGGAGGAGGAGGTGGACATCGTCTCCCGCCGGGTGGGCCAGCTCGGCCGCTCCCTGGAGCTGCCCGAGACCTTGACCGGCCTGGAGGAGATCCGCCGCGTCGTGACGGTCTTCCGGGAGCTGCGCACCGGCGTCACCGAGGACGGCCGTACCAAGGTCAAGTCGCCCAGCGGCACGCTCAGCACCGCCGAGGCCATCTCCGTCGTCACCAACGGCATCGCCCTGGCCGCGCACTTCGGCGACGGTGTGCTCCGCCCCTCCGACGTGGCCGCCGGCATCGTCGGCGCCGTGGTCCAGGACCCGGTCTCCGACCGCGTCGTCTGGCGCGAATACCTGGAGACCGTGGTCCGCGAGCGTCAGGACTGGCGCGACTTCTACCGGGCCTGCCGTGACGCGGGCTGAGACGCCGGCCCCGCGCCGGGGCCTCCCCACGACCACCGTGCCGTCGAGCGAGGTGCCGCCGGTCGCCGTGCCGCCGGCCGGGAGGTGCCGATGACCGTCTCCGTGCTGGGCGTCCGGCACCACGGGCCGGGGTCGGCGCGGTCCCTGCGGGACGAGCTCCAACGGCTCAAGCCGGACATCGTGCTCATCGAAGGCCCGCCCGAGGCCGACGAGCTGGTCGGGCTGGCCAAGGACCCCGACATGCTGCCGCCGGTGGCGCTGCTCGCCCACGTGCCGGGTGACCCGTCCCGGGCCGCGTTCTGGCCGTTCGCGGTCTTCTCGCCCGAGTGGCAGGCCATTCGCCACGCGGTGCAGGCCGGCGTCCCGGTCCGGTTCTGCGACCTGCCCGCCGCGCACAGCCTGGCCCTGCGGCCCGGCGCGCCCGAAACGGCCGATGGCCAGGGGGAACACGGCGGTGAGGCCGGGGACGGGGGGTCCCCCGACGGCGCGACCGGCGAGCACGACGGCCGTGACGGCCACGAGGAGAGGGAGCCCGGTGCCGGGCCGGAGGCCGTGCGGGCCGACCCGATCGGCGCGCTCGCCCGCGCCGCCGGGTACGACGACCCGGAACGGTGGTGGGAGGACGCCGTCGAACACCGCGGCGACACCCCCTTCCAGGTGATCGCCGAGGCCATGGCGGCGGTCCGCGAGGGCCACGTCCCCGGCGAGTACGAGGCGCGGCGCGAGGCCTTCATGCGGCGTACCGTCCGCAAGGCGATCAAGGACGGGTACGAACGGATCGCCGTGGTCTGCGGGGCCTGGCACGTCCCCGCGCTGGCCGGCGCCGCCCGCGAGGGGGCGTGGGGGGCCGGGCTGCCCACCGTCAAGGCCGACGACGCGCTGCTCAGGGGGCTGCCCAAGGTCAAGACCGAGATCACCTGGGTGCCGTGGACGTACGGGCGGCTGGCCGCCTGGAGCGGCTACGGCGCGGGCGTCACCTCCCCGGGCTGGTACCACCACCTGTTCGCCTCCCCCGACCGCCCGGTGGAGCGGTGGCTCACCGCGGCCGCGGGGGCGCTCCGCGACGAGGACCTGCCGGTCTCCTCCGCGCACGTCATCGAGGCGGTACGGCTCGCCGAGAGCCTGGCCGTGCTCAGGGGACGGCCGCTGGCCGGGCTGGCGGAGGTCACCGAGGCGGTCAGGGCGGTGCTGTGCGAGGGCGACGACCTGCCGGTGGAGCTGGTCCGGCGCCGCATGGTCGTGGGGGAGCGGCTCGGGCAGGTGCCCGACGCCACCCCGATGGTCCCGCTCCAGCGTCACCTGCGCGAGGAGCAGCGGCGGGTGCGGCTCAAGCCCGAGGCGCTCGACCGCGAGTACGACCTCGACCTGCGCAAACCCCTCGACCTGGAGCGCAGCAGGCTGCTGCACCGGCTCCGGCTGCTCGGCGTCGGGTGGGGGACGCCGCTGCAGAGCAAGAGCAAGGGCACCTTCCGCGAGTCGTGGTCGCTGGCCTGGCGTCCCGAGTTCGACATCGACCTGATCGAGGCGAGCGCCTGGGGTACGACCGTCCCCGCCGCGGCGACCGCCCGGGTCCGCGACCTGGCGTCCGGCACGGTCGCCCGGCGCGGCGCCCCGGCGCCGGGCGGGCCCGGCGGCGCCGGGGTCCCCGGCGCTCCCGGCGAGGTGACGCTGGCCGACCTCACCGGGCTGGTCGAGCGATGCCTCCTGGCCGACCTGCCGGAGGCGCTGCCGCACGTGCTCGACGCCCTGTCGGAGCGGGCCGCGCTCGACAGCGACGTGACGCACCTGATGGCCGCGCTGCCCGCGATGGTCCGCGCCCAGCGCTACGGCGACGTGCGCGGCACCTCCGCCACCGGCCTGGCCGTCATCGTCGACGCCCTGCTGACCAGAGTCTGCGTCGGCCTGGGCGGCGCGGTCACCGGCCTCGACGACGACGCCGCCCGCGACCTGCTCCGCCACATCGACGGCGTCCACGCCGCCGTCGCCCTCCTCGACGACGGCCCGGCCGCGCCCGGCGCCCCCGGCGGTTCCCCGTCCGGCGCCCGGCCGCCCCCGGCGGGCCGGGGTCACCCGGCCGCCCCCGCCGGTCCGCCGGGCCGGGGCGCCTCCGGGGAGCCGGCCGCTCCGGCGGAGGAGGAGACGCCGCAGCGCCGGTGGCTGGCGACGCTGCGCGTCGTCTCGCTCCGCGCCGACCTGCACGGGCTCATCGAGGGGCGGCTCACCAGGATCCTCCTGGACGCCGCCGACCTCGACACGGCCGAGGTGGGCCGCCGGATGTCGCTCGCGATGTCGGCGGGGCACCCCCCGGCCAGGGCGGCCGCCTGGATCGAGGGCTTCCTGTCCGGCGGCGGGCTGCTGCTCGTGCACGACCCCCGGCTGCTGGGGCTGATCGACGGGTGGCTCACCGGGCTCGCCCCGGAGACGTTCGTCGACGTGCTGCCCCTGCTCCGCAGGACCTTCGGCGCCTTCGCCGCCCCCGAGCGGCGCGCGATCGGCTCGCGCGTCCGCTCCCTCGGCACCGGCACGGCCGAACCGGCGCGGAAGACGGAGGACGTCGACGACGAGCGCGCGGCGGCGGCCGTGCGGACCGTACTGACGATTCTGGGAAGGGCGGAGAGCGCCGATGGATGAGAGGCTGCGCCGCTGGCGGCTGGTCCTGGGCGGCGACGCCGACGGTACCGGATGCTCGCTGGCCGGGACCGACGCCCAGATGGACGGCGCCCTGGCCGCGCTCTACAACGCCGGAGGGGAGGGCTCGGGCGAGCGGAGCGCGGGCCTCGGCGCCTCCGCGCCCCGGGTGGCGCGCTGGCTGGGCGACATCCGCTCCTACTTCCCCTCGACCGTCGTGCAGGTCATGCAGAAGGACGCGGTCGAGCGGCTCAACCTGACCCGGCTGCTGATGGAGCCGGAGATGCTGGAGGCCGTCGAGCCGGATGTCCACATGGTCGGCACGATCCTGTCGCTCAACCGGGTGATGCCGGAGAAGGCGCGGGAGTCGGCCCGGGCGCTGGTCCGCAAGGTCGTCTCCGAGCTGGAACGCAAGCTCGTGCAGAAGACGAAGGCCGCCGTCACCGGGGCGCTGGACCGCTCGGCCCGGACCCACCGGCCCAGACGGGTCGCCGACATCGACTGGGACCGCACGATCCGCGCGAACCTGAAGAACTACCTGCCCGAGCGGAACACGGTGATCCCGTCCAGGCTGGTCGGGTACGGCAGGCGGCAGCGGGCGGTCCAGCGCGAGGTCGTGCTCTGCATCGACCAGAGCGGGTCGATGGCCGCCTCCGTGGTCTACTCCAGCGTCTTCGGCGCGGTCCTGGCCTCGATGAGTTCACTGAAGACGTCGCTGGTCGTCTTCGACACCGCGGTCGTCGACCTCACCGACCAGCTCCACGACCCGGTGGAGCTGCTGTTCGGCACCCAGCTCGGTGGCGGCACCGACATCAACCGGGCCATCGCCTACGGCCAGGGGCTCATCACCCGCCCCACCGACTCCATCTTCATCCTGATCAGCGACCTGTACGAGGGGGGTGTCCGGCAGGAGATGCTCCGCAGGGTCGCCCAGATGACCGCGGCCGGGGTGCAGGTGATCGTGCTGCTCGCGCTGTCGGACGAGGGCGCGCCCTTCTACGACCACGACAACGCCGCCGCGCTGGCCGCGATGGGGGTGCCCGCCTTCGCCTGCACCCCCGACGCCTTCCCCGACCTGATGGCCGCCGCGATCGAGCGCCGTGACATCGGCCACTGGGCCGAGCGCCACCTGGAACGCAGCGCCACCTGAGCCCGTCCTGGCGAGGGCGGCAGGGCCACGGGGGCCCATCCTCGCCAGGGCGCCCGAGCCCGCCCGGCACGCCGCAGCGACGCCGGGCGGGCCGGGAGCCGTTCACACCCCGGGAGCCGTTCACGCCCCGGGAACACACGGCGCCCCGGGAGCCGTTCACGTCCCGGGAACACACGGCGGCCCGGGAGCCGTTCACGTCCCGGGAACACACGGCGGCCCGCGCCCGGGACGGCGCGGTGGCACACGCCGTCGAAGCAGGAACCCACCGGAGCGTCGCATGAGCGGGCAGGAGGGGTCCCCGGACTTCAGACGGGGGAGAGCGCCGAACCATAATCGGGAAGAACGTCGTTCTCCGCGGTGTTGAGACGGGGGTCCCGCCTCCGGGCGGGATTCGCGTTTTCCGAACTGGGAGAGATCGAGGGGGGGCCCATGCCACGCGTCCGTGAGCTGGAGGTGTTCCGGCTGGTCCTGCCGTACGGCAGGCGTCCGGAGAGCATCCTCGTCCGGCTCACCGAATACGGGGGCATGACTGGGTGGGGGGAGGTCGTCGACGGCGACCCCAAGACCTGGGTGTCGCTGGAGGAGGGCCTGGCGCACGCGCTGATCGGCGTCGACTGGGAGCACCCCGACGAGCTGGGCACCGTGCCCGGAGGGCCCGCGGCCGACATGGCCTGCTGGGACCTGTGGGCCAAGATGCGCGGGGTGCCGCTCGCCCACGCGCTGGGCGGCAGCCGCACCTCGCTCATGGCCACCGTGCGGATCGGCGCCGAGCGCAACCTGGACAGTCTGGTCTCGCGGGTCAACCGCCATGTCTGCGCCGGGTACGCCCACGTCACCCTCGACGTCCACCCCGGCTGGGACGTCGAGCCGCTGCGCGCCGTCCGCCAGGCCTACCCGGCGCTGGGCATCGGGGTGGACGCCCGCGGCGCCTACACCGACGTCGACGCCCTCGAGGTGCTCGACGCCTACTCGCTCTCCTCCATCGAGCGTCCCTTCGCGGGCCTCTCGGGTCTGGCCGACCACGCCGACCTGCAGGAGCGTGTCGCCGCCCCGGTCCTGCTGGAGGTGTCCTCGCTCGCCGAGCTGGACGAGGCGATCGCGGTGAACGCGGGCCGGGCGCTGCTGCTGCGCCCGGCGGCCCTGGGCTCCCTGCGCGAGGCGCGGCGGATGCACGACCGGGCGGTGCGGGCGGGATGGGAGATCGCCTGCGCCGGCGGCCAGGGCACCGGGCTCGCCCGCGCGGCCACCGTCGCCACCGCCAGCCTGCCCGGGTGCGGTCTCCCGTGTGACGTCGCCGAGCCTCCGCGCAGCGCGCAGATCGTCACCCCGCCCGTCGGCGCCTCCGGCGGCGTGGTGGCCGTCCCGCTCACCCAGCCGGGCCTCGGCCACCGCATCGACGAGGACCGGGTCCGCCGTCTGGCCAAGGAGTCGTACTCCGCCTAGCGGCGCCCGGCCGGGCCGGTCCGCGGGGTCAGCCGCAGCCCTCGGTGATGCCCTTGGGCGCGGACGGGTCGGCCGCCTTGGCGGCCTTGGCGGTGGTCGTGGTCGTCGGCTCGGGACGGGGCGTGCCCGTCGCGGTGGCCGCCGGGGAAGGGGTGGAGCCCGCGGTGGGCGCCGCGGTGGAGTCCGCGGTGGAGCCCGCGGTGGGCGCCGCGGTCGCGGTGAGCGGCTGCCGGGTGGCCGTCGAGGCCCGGATGGCCTTCGCGGTGACCGCGCGGATCTTCTTCCAGTCGGGGTAGCCGGTGTTGATCAGCGGTGGGACGAACTGGACGCTGGTCACCTTCGCGCTCTTCACCTTCAGCGCCAGCGGGACCAGGTGCTCCAGCATCGGCCGGGGGATGTCGGTCCTCAGCAGTTCCTTGGTCGCCAGCGCGATCCGGTTGAACCGGGCCAGCACGGTCGCCGGGTCCGCCTGGGCGAGCAGCGCGCCGAGCACGCAGCGCTGGCGCCGCATCCGGGTGTAGTCGTCGCTGTTGGTGCGCGAGCGGGCGAACCACATCGCGTCGGCGCCGCGCAGCTTGCGGGTGCCGGCCTTGACCAGGCCCTCGTTGTACTTGCCGAAGACGACGTCCTCCGGCACGGTGAGCGTCACGCCGCCGATCGCGTCGATCAGCCGGGCGAAGCCCCACATGTTGACCAGGGCGTACCAATCGATCTTCAATCCCAGGGTGTAGCCGACCGTCTCGACGAGCGTCCTGGTGCCCTGGTTCTTCTTGCCACCGAAGATCTCCGGGTGGGCGTCGGCGTACTCCCAGACCGCGAAGAGCAGGTCCTCGCGGGAGCCGTCCGGGTTGGCGGGCAGCCGGAACCCGTCCGGGAAGCGCCTGGCCATGGGGGAGCCCGGGACGAAGCGGACGTTCTCCAGGTTGCGCGGGAGGCTGAGCAGCACGGTGTTGCCCGTCGCGACGTCGATGCTGGCCACGTTGATGCTGTCGGTCCGCACACCCACCCGGTGGTCGTCGGCGTCGCCGCCGAGCAGCAGGATGTTGACCCGGCTGCGGCCCGCCCACGGGTCCTGCTCCTCCTGCCCGGCCCCGGTGGCCCCGGGCTGCGGGGCGACCGGGGCGCTGAAGACGTCGTCCAGCGCCGACTGCGAGACCGCCGCGTACTGGCCGACGAACCCGAACGGGACCAGCGTGGCCACCGCGAGCACCCCCGCCAGGGTTCCGGTCGCGGCCTGCCAGGGGGCGGGCAGCGTGCCGGGGTTCATCACCACGAACGAGTGCACGACCACCGCGAACCAGGCGAGACCGAGGACGACGGAGGTTCCCGTGATCACCGTCAGCCAGGACGAGGCGACCAGTTGCCCGGCGAGGGCGGCGAGGTCGGAGGTGAGCACCACCCAGAGCAGGCCCAGCAGCAGCACCGCGTACGCGGACAGCAGCGCCAGGCCGCTCTTGCGCCATCCGGCGCGCAGGTGTGCGGCGCCCGGGGCGAGGGCGGACAGTGCCGTCCACCCGATGACCGCGCCGACACCGGGCGGCTTTGATCTATCCCGCACCTGCTCCCCGTTTCCTCGCGCTTGAGCGCCGCACGCAGATGGTAGATCGAACAAACCCAGCGACAGGCGACGATTTGGTGAACAGCTCGGGAAGCTAGTACGGCTTTATCTGCCCATTTCCACTGGAATAAGATTCGGTCATGGCTCTCACCGAGATCGAATACGACGTCGCCGACGGTGTCGCGACGATCACCCTCAACCGGCCCGAGCGGCTCAACGCCTTCACCTTCACCATGCGCGGCGAGCTGATCGAGGCATTCGACCGGGCCGACGCCGACGACGAGGTACGCGCCGTGGTCGTCACCGGCAGGGGACGCGCCTTCTGCGCGGGCGCCGACCTCGGCGGGGGCGGGGACACCTTCAACCACGCCAGGACCGCGGAGATGTTCGGCGGCCAGGACACCGTCGACGGCTCACCCCGCGACGGCGGCGGCACGGTCGCGCTCCGCATCGCCGGGTCGCTCAAACCGGTCATCGGCGCGATCAACGGCCCCGCCGTCGGCGTCGGGGCGACCATGACCCTGCCGATGGACGTCAGGATCGCCTCCGAGACCGCCAGGTTCGGCTTCGTCTTCGCCCGGCGCGGCATCGTGACCGAGGCCGCCTCCAGCTGGTTCCTGCCCCGCGTCGTCGGCATCTCCCAGGCCATGGAATGGGCCATGACCGGCCGGGTCTTCCCCGCCGCCGAGGCGCTCCGGGGCCGCCTCGTCTCCGCGGTCCACGCTCCGGACGACCTGCTCCCGGCCGCCCACGCGCTCGCCCGGGAGATCGCCGACAACACCTCCGCTGTCTCGGTCGCCGTGATCCGGCGGCTGATGTGGTCCGGCCTGTCCGCCGCCTCCCCCTGGGAGGCGCACCGCGCCGACTCGATCCTCATGCACGCCCTCGGCGCCGCCCCGGACGCCGCCGAAGGCGTCACGGCCTTCCTGGAGAAACGCCCGGCGAAGTTCCCGATGAAGGTCAGCCGGGACCTGCCGGCCGCGATCCCCTCATGGCCGGACAACCCGTACGAACTACCCTGACCGATATGCCCGACGTTCTCGGCCCCGACTACGAGCTCACCGTCCTGCCGATGGCCGACGACTACGAGGGGGAGGTGGTCGCGTCGCTGGTGCGGCGGCGCGCCGCCGAGCCCACCGGCAGGGCCGTGCTCTACCTGCACGGTTTCACCGACTACTTCTTCCAGACCCACCTCGCCGACCACTTCGCCGCCCAGGGCGCCGACTTCTACGGTCTGGACCTGCGCAAGTACGGCCGCTCGCTGCTGCCGCACCAGACCCGGGGCTTCGTCCGCAGCGTCACCGAGTACTTCCCGGAGATCGACGAGGCGGTCCGGATCATCCGCGAGCGGGACGGCCACGCCGAGGTCGTCCTGAACGCCCACTCGACCGGCGGCCTGGTCGCCGCGCTCTGGGCCGACCGGGTCCGCGGCCGGGGGCGGGTCGACGGGCTGGTGCTCAACAGCCCCTTCTTCGACCTCAACGTCCCCACCTACCTGCGGCTCGCCGCCGACCTGCTCCGCGGCCCCCTCTCCCGGCTGCCCGCGGGCGCCGTCCTGCCCCTGGCGACGGCCACGGCGTACGGCAGGAGCCTGCACCGCGGCCACCACGGGGAGTGGGACTTCGACCTGGAGTGGAAGCCGATCGGCGGCTTCCCCGTGCACGCGGCCTGGCTGGCCGCCGTGCGCCGGGCCCAGCTCAGGCTCCACGAGGGGCTCCGGGTGGACGTGCCCGTGCTGGTGCTCTGCGCCGCCGAGGGGCTGCGGCTGCGCGACTTCGCCCCCGAGGCGTTGGGCGCGGACGTCGTGCTCGACCCCCGGCAGATCGCCCGCTGGTCGACCAGCGTCGGCCCGCACGTGACGTGCGTCCGGGTGCCCGGCGGCGTGCACGACCTGGTGCTGTCGCCCGAGCCCGTCCGCAAGCGGGTCTTCGCCGAGATGGACCGCTGGATCGACGCCTACCTCCGGGGCGGGCCACCGGGGGGAGGCCCCGCCGGAGGTCCCTACCAGGGCAGGGCGAACAGGCCGTAGTAGGCGGCGGCCACCAGGAGCAGGCCCGTGCCGCCCAGCACCCCGGCGATCGCCACCTGCTGGGAGCGGCCGGGCCGCCAGCCCTCCCGCACCCCGGAGACGACGGCCGCCACGGCCGTGACCTCCTGCAGCAGCATCAGCAGCGCCAGGATCCTGATGACCAGCCACCCGGCGAGCACCGCGGGCCACGCCCCGGCCTGGTTGACCGAGAACAGCACCAGCAGCGTGATGAACGCCACCACCGAGGCGAGCAGCCCGAGCCCGGTCCACGCCATCCGGCGGAACCGGCGCCGGATCGGCGGCCACACCCGCGCGTTGGCCTCCGCCGCCGGCGAGCGGCCGCGCAGCCGCACCACCATCTCGGCCACCGGCCCGGCGACGTAGCCGGCCGCGGCCAGGCAGAGCGTCAGCCCGACGACCGTGCTCCCGGCGTACCAGGGGGCGGCGGGCACGTCGCTGGCCTCGAACCGCTGGACCGGCGTGGCGCCCGCGATGCGCACCGCCGGCCTGGCCGTCTCCGGCAGGCCGCGCACCCAGTTGGCCAGCGTCTGCAGGTAGCCGGGGGCGAAGGGACCGCCGTGGATCCGCATGCCGTGGTCGGCGCGGTCGAGGTAGCGGATCGTGTAGTCGAGGTTGCCGCCGTCGGCGAGCGCGCCGGTGAGCGCCCTGCTGCTCTCCACGAACGGGATCGACGGGTCGCGCGTGCCGTACAGGGCCAGGACCGGCTGGTGCACGCGGCGCAGCGCCGGCAGGCCGTCGTAGCGCAGGAAGTTCATGTCGACCGCGCCCATCGCGCGGATCAGCAGCTCGCGCACCCCGCTCGGCGCGTGCAGCCGGTCGAGCTGCTCGCCCAGCGCCCACGTCACCTGCCGCATGGGCGAGACGTTGGGCGCCGAGACCAGCACGGCGAAGGAGACGTCGGAGCTCCGCGCGGCGGCGATCGGCACCACCCAGCTGCCCTCGCTCACCCCCCACAGCCCGGCCCTGGCCGGGTCGACGTCGGCACGGGCGCGCAGCAAGGCCAGGGCGCGCAGGGCGTCGTCGGCGAGCAGGTCGAAGTCGCGGTGCCGGAAGTCGTAGCCCACGCTGCGCTTGTCGTAGACGAGCGTGACGATCCCGGCTCTGGCCAGCCACTCGGCCTGGGTGGTGAACTCACCGCGCAACCCCGGCCCCGCCCCCTGCACGAAGACCAGCGCGGGATGGCGCCCCGGGGCGACCGGCGCGCGGATCGTGGCGCCCATGGCGGTGCCGTCGCCCGCGGTGACGGTGACGTCCTGCGTGGTGATCCGGCCGCCGGTGGCGACCGGTCTGGTCTCGGCCTGCGGCTGCGGGGGCAGGGTCCGGAACACCGGATCCACCCTCAGCGGGGTGGGGTCGAAGGGCGGCGGCAGGATGTACCCCACCGTCGCCAGAGCCACCAGGATGAGGCCCGCGGCGACGCTCAGGGCGCCCCGGCCGGCCCGCGCACCGATCCGATCCCCGATCGTCTCCGCCTCCGTGATCGTTGTTTTCTGTTATGGTTCCCCGATCTTCAAGCGTACTCACCGCCGGATTTCCCCGGCGGAGCCGGAGACCGGGGTGACCAGAGTGGCCGCATTCACCGCTGAGTCCTGTTAGCTTCGTGGGACATGCGGGTGCTGCACACATCGGACTGGCATCTGGGACGCTCGTTCCACCGGGAGAGCCTCCTGTCCGCCCAGGCGGTCTTCGTCGACCACCTCGTCGAGACCGTCAGGTCCGAGCGGGTCGACGTGGTCGTCGTCTCCGGTGATGTCTACGACCGCGCGCTGCCCTCCGTCGACGCGGTCGACCTGTGCAACCAGGCGCTGCGGCGGCTGGTCGACGCCCGCGTGCGCACCGTGCTCATCAGCGGCAACCACGACTCCGCCCGCCGCCTCGGCTTCGGCGCGGACCTGATCGACGCCGCCGGCGTCCACCTGCGCACCGACCCGGCCCGGGTGGGCGAGCCCGTCGTGGTCGACGACGTCGCCTTCTACGGCATCCCCTACCTGGAACCCGAGCTCGTACGCGGCCCCTGGGAACTGCCCGAGCGCACCCACACCGCCGCCGTCGAGCACGCCATGTCCCTGGTCCGCGCCGACCTCGCGCGGCGCGGCCCCCGTTCGGTCGTCCTGGCCCACGCGTTCGTCACCGGAGGACGGGCCAGCGACAGCGAGCGCGACATCAGCGTGGGAGGCGTCGCGCACGTCCCGGTCTCCGCCTTCGACGGCGTCGACTACGTGGCCCTGGGGCACCTGCACGGCCGCCAGCGCATGGCCGAGACCGTGCGCTACTCGGGTTCCCCGATCGCCTACTCCTTCTCCGAGGCGGGTCAGGTCAAGGGATCCTGGCTGGTCGATCTCGGCCCCGGCGGCTACGAGGGCGCCGAGTTCGTCGAGGCCCCGGTGCCCCGGCCGGTCGGCCGGCTCCGCGGGCGCCTCGACGACCTCCTCGCCGCAC
Organism: Streptosporangium fragile; assembly: GCF_039534445.1. Classification (NCBI taxonomy): domain Bacteria; kingdom Bacillati; phylum Actinomycetota; class Actinomycetes; order Streptosporangiales; family Streptosporangiaceae; genus Streptosporangium; species Streptosporangium fragile. The sequence continues at coordinate 20,446 of NZ_BAAAVI010000105.1, forward strand.
CCGGCCACGCCCGCTACGAGGACCACTGGCTCCAGGTGGTGCTCACCGACCCGGTCCGGCCCCGGGGGGCCATGGAGCGGCTCAGGTCCCGCTTCCCGCACACCCTCGCCCTGTCGTTCGAGCCCGAGGGCGGCCCCGAGGAGACCGTGGCCCGCCCCAGGATCGCCGGGCGCCCCGAGATCGAGGTGGCCCTCGACTTCGTCCGCGAGGTGCGCGGCGAGGCCGCCGACCCCGCCGAGACCCTGCTGCTCCAGCAGGCCGTCGAGGCCTGCCGCACGAAGGAGACGATGGCGTAGATGCGCCCGCACAAGCTGTGGATCAGCGCGTTCGGCTCCTTCCCCGGGGAGGAGGAGGTCGACTTCGACGCTCTCGCCGAGGCCGGCCTGTTCCTGATCCACGGACCCACCGGCGCGGGCAAGACCACCGTGCTCGACGCGCTCTGCTACGCCCTCTACGGCCGGGTGCCGGGCAAGCGCGACAGCGCCAAGAGCCTCCGCTGCGACCACGCGCCCCCGGGCCGGGGGCCCACCGTGGCCCTGGACGTCACGATCAGGGGCCGGCGGCTGAAGATCACCCGGTCGCCCGCCTGGCAGCGCCCCAAGCTCCGGGGCACCGGCACCACCAGGGAGAACGAGAAGGCCCTGGTGCAGGAGCTCGCCCCCTCGGGCGAGTGGGCCGGTCTGACCACCAGGGTGGACGAGGCCGGCGAGCTGATCGGCACCCTGCTCGGCATGAACGCCGACCAGTTCTTCCAGGTCGCCATGTTGCCCCAGGGAGACTTCGCCAGATTCCTCCGCGCCGACGGCGAGGACCGCCGCAAGGTCCTGGAGCGCCTGTTCTCCGTGAAGATCTACGCCGCCGCCGAGTCCTGGCTCGCGGACCGGCGCACCGAGGCGTACCGGGAGCAGCAGTCCCTCCGCAGGGAGGTCGACTTTGTCACCAAGCGCATCGAGGAGGCCGCCGGCCCGGCCCTCCTCGCCGCGCCGGCCGGGCTTCCGGAGGGGGAGGACGGCACGAGCCCCGGCACCGGGGCGGACACCGTCGTGGTCCCCCTCTTCGCCGCGGACGCGGGACCCGCCGTTCCACGCCCCGGCGCCGGTACGGAGACCGGCGCCGGAGCGGGTACCGGTCCGGCTCCGGTCTCCGCGGTCTCCGCGGAGGACGACCCGCAGGGATGGGCCCGCGCGCTGCAGGAGCTGGCGGGCCTGGCGGTCGCGCGGCTGGACCGGGAGTGCGCCGAGGGCGAGGCGGCCGTGCGGCGGGCGCGCGAGGGCCTGGAGCGCGGCACCGCGCTGGCCGACCGGCGCCG
>NZ_BAAAVI010000106.1:0-21607 GCF_039534445.1 Streptosporangium fragile
GGCTGTAGACGGGCCAGGTGGTGGACGTCATGATCTCCTCCAGGAGGCGCCGCACTTCGGGCGCGGACATGCTGTAAGCGTATTCATAGTACTTCGGAGCGTGTTCGTCGGGCAGTTCGGCGAGCGCCGCGGCGAACGCTTCGACGACCTTCCGGTCGCGGCCGTGGACCATGACCGCCATGGCCGACAGTTCGGGCTGGGCGGCGGCCTGCTGGGGGTCGGTGATGGCGGGGATGCCGTCCGGGCCGAGCACCCGGGCCTGGAGGCGGTAGCCGGTCAGGCCCGAGTCGATGGGTTGCGCGTAGTGCGCGGCGGTTCTGGCGTCGGGGCAGATGACCAGGACCGTGACGTCGCAGTTCAGCAGGAGCCACAGCGCGGCGGCGTAGCGGGCGAGCTGGCGGGGGTTTTTGGATTTGTCCTGCTGGATCTCGACGATGACGGCGTGCGCGGGGCTGGGGGGTGGGCCCAGGACGATGACCAGGTCGGCCTCGATGTCGTCGGAGGGCCGGGTGTTGAACGTGGGGCTTTCCAGCCGGATCAGCGGTGTGGCGGGCAGGTCCTGTCCCAGGAGGTCTCGCAGGATCTCCACCGCCAGTTGGGGGCGGTCGCGGAAGAGCTGGATGAGTGAGTCGTGTTGGGGAGATGGCACGCGACTTATTGTCACATGACGAGCACGTGTAGTGATTGTATTTTCGGCGAACCGGAACGCACGAGGCCGCTCCGCTCGAAGGCGCGTCTCGATGACGAGGATCCCCGGCTCCGCCGCTCGCCGGGAAGTCGAGGAGGCGGCAGGAAACCGAGCGGGTACTCGGTGCCGAGCTGGTCGCTCGTGGAGGCGGTTGTTCCTTGGCCTGCCTTCCCGGTGCTCGGCGGCTACGCGGTCGCTTTCCCCTCGGGGGCGGGGGAGGACGGCAGGTCGCGGTCGATGTGGTCCGCGTGGTAGAGCCCCTGGCTCAGCAGGCGGCGTACGTGCTCGTCGGCGGCGGTGTAGTACACGAACGTGCCTTCGCGGCGGCCCTTGACCAGCCCGGCCAGGCGGAGCTTGGCCAGATGCTGGCTGACCGCGGCGGGCGCGGCGTCGGCGAGTTCGGCCAGGCACGCCACCGACGACTCGCCCTGCAGCAGCGCCCACAGGATCTTGATGCGGGTCGGGTCGGAGAGCAGCCGGAACGACTCGGCGGCCAGGTGCACCTGTTCCTCGTTCGGCATGTCGAAGTCCGGCAGCGACGCATGCATGCCCTCAGCATAACCCCGCACCCTTCTACTTGCGTATCTGCGTGTATGCGCATATACGATTCCAGGATGGCAGCAGAACTGAGAACTCTCCCCGCCCCCGGCACCGGATCCGCCTCGCCCGGCCCGGACAGGCCGCCGTGGCGGTCCGGAATGTGGTCGTTGCCGGAGGTACGCTGGGCCGCTGCCGCCACCGGGCTGTTCGCCCTCGGCGGCATCTCCCAGCTGGTCGGAGCCCCGCCCTGGCTGTGGTGGGGCCTGTATCTGGCCTGCTACGCGGCCGGCGGCTGGGAGCCCGGCTGGGCGGGGCTGCGGGCGCTGCGCGAGAAGACGCTCGACGTGGACCTGCTCATGGTCGTCGCCGCGATCGGCGCCGCGGCGATCGGGCAGGTCTTCGACGGCGCGTTGCTGATCGTCATCTTCGCCACCTCCGGCGCGCTGGAGGCGGTCGCCACCAAACGCACCGAGGACTCGGTGCGCAGCCTGCTCGATGTGGCACCCGAGCGGGCCACCCGGGTGACCGCGGACGGCGAGGAGACCGTCGAGGCGGCCGCGCTGCGGGTCGGCGAGGTGATCGTGGTCCGGCCCGGCGAGCGGATCGGCGCCGACGGCCAGGTGATCGCGGGGGCCGGCGAGGTCGACCAGGCCAGTATCACCGGCGAGAGCCTGCCGGTGGACAAGCAGCCCGGCGACGAGGTGTTCGCCGGCACCCTGAACGGCACCGGTGTCCTGCGTGTGCGGGTGACCCGGCCGGCAGCCGACACGGTGATCGCCCGGATCGTGGCCATGGTGCAGCAGGCCGGCGCCACCAAGGCGCGCACCCAGCTGTTCATCGAGAAGGTCGAGCAGCGCTACTCCGTCGTCATGGTCGCCGCCACGTGCGCGCTGTTCGTCCTCCCGCTGCTGTGGGGGGAGACGTTGCAGGACAGCCTGCTGCGCGCGATGACCTTCATGATCGTCGCATCGCCGTGCGCGGTGGTGCTGGCCACCATGCCGCCGCTGCTGGCCGCCATCGCCACCGCGGGCCGCCACGGGGTGCTGGTGAAGTCCGCCGTGGTGATGGAGCAGCTCGGCACCGTCACCCAGGTGGCCTTCGACAAGACCGGCACCCTGACCGAGGGCTGCCCGCACCTGACCGGCGTGCACGTCCTGCCCGGCGCGGACCTGGACGAGCGGCGGCTGCTCGCGCTCGCCGCCGCCGCCGAAGAAGGGTCCGAGCATCCCCTGGGCCGTGCCGTCGTCCAGGCCGCACGCGACGCCGGATCGCCGGCGCTCGGCGCCGAGGAGTTCGGCTCGGTGCCCGGTCGCGGCGTCCGCGCGCGCGTCGACGGCCGGCTCGTCGAGGTGGGCAGCCCCGCTCATCTGCTGGGCGGGGCCGAAGCGGGCGGGGCCGGGGCGGGTGGGGCCGCCCGCCTGCCGGACGGGACCAACGGCCCGGCGCACCGGCTGGTCGACGAACTCCAGGAGGGCGGGCACACCGCCGTCCTGGTCCGCCTGGACGGCGCCCCCGCCGGTGTGCTCGCGCTGGCCGACCGCGTGCGACCCGGCGCGGCCGGTGCCCTCACCCAGCTCCGGGACCTGACCGAGGCCGCGCCGGTGCTGCTGACCGGCGACAACGCGCCGGCGGCGGGCAGGCTGGCCGCCCAGGTGGGGATCACCGACGTCCGCGCCGGCCTGCTCCCGGCCGGCAAGGTGGACGCGGTGCGCGAGCTGCAGGACCGGGGCGCACGGGTGGCGCTGGTCGGCGACGGCGTCAACGACGCCCCCGCGCTGGCGACCGCCCACGTCGGCATCGCGATGGGCCGTGCCGGCTCCGACCTGGCCCTGGACGCCGCCGACGCGATCATCACCCGCGACGAGATCGCCGCGGTGCCCGCCGTGATCGCGCTGGCGCGCCGCGCCCGCCGCGTGGTGGTGGCCAACCTGGTCATCGCCGGCGCCTTCATCGCCGTCCTGGTGGCCTGGGACCTGTTCGGGGATCTGCCGCTGCCGCTGGGGGTGGCCGGGCACGAGGGCTCCACAGTGATCGTCGGCCTCAACGGGCTGCGCCTGCTGCGCGGCGCCGCCTGGCGGGGCGCCGCCGGGACCGGCTGACCGGCGGCAGCTTGACACAGGGCCACTCAGGCGGCGGTCATGTCGAACACGGCCTGGACGGTGTGGCGCCGTCCGGCGGCCAGGGCGCAGACGAAGCCGGGCGCGTCGTCGAAGGGCACCACGTCGGTGATCAGGTGCCGGCGGATGCCGTCGCCCTGGGCCCGCAGTAGGTCGAGTGTCTCGGCGGAGAGCCGTTCGCGGCTCCAGGTGTGGTCCAGCCCGCGTGGCACGCGGCCGATCTGTGAGCAGCGGATCGAGAGCGCGTTGTGGTGGAACTCCTCGCCGAGCCGCAGCCGCGCCGCGCCCTCCTGGTAGAAGGCGAGGTCGACCACGGTGCCCTGCGGTCGCAGCATCCGCAGGGCACCGTGCAGGCTCTCCGGCCGGCCGCGGCACTGGAAGACCACGTCCGCGCCCCGGTCGTTGCGGGAGTGCCGCCAGCGGGCCTTCACCGTCAGCGCCGGGTCCTGGCCGTCCATCGGGATGGTGGCGAGGCCGAGCCGTTCGGCGCGGTCGAGCCGGTCGCGGGTCCGGTCCACCACGACGACCGCCGCGGCCCCGTGGTGGCGGGCGAACAGGGCGGTCAGCAGCCCGACGACGCCCGCCCCGGTCACCGCGACGCGCCGCCCCCGCACCCCGTCGCCGAGGGCGCGCACATCCGCGCCGCAGGTGTCGGCGGCGGCGTGCAGCAGGCCGTTGGCGCAGATGGGCCCCATGTGGGCGGCGTAGATGCCCAGCAGCGGGTCCAGCCCGGCGGGCAGCGGGACGAACCGGTCGTCGGCGGGGCTCGCCGTGTAACCGGTCCGGTGCCCGTACGCCATCGCCACGACCTGGCCGGGGGAGAGCGCCGGGGTCCGGCTCTCGGTGACCCGGGCGACCTCCATGTACCCCAGCCGCCGCACCGGGTACGCGGCGGCGGGCCGGTCGGCGCGGAACAGCCCCAGCACCGGGTCCCAGCCCGCGGACAGGTAGGGGTTGGTCCCCTTGACGTACGACAGTTCCGTGCCCGCCGACAGCCCGCTGTAGAGCGTCTCGACGCGGAACCCGCCGTCCTCGACCGGAGGTTCCGGCTCCTCGGCGATGACGACCTCGCCGACGCCGGCCACCTGCAGCACCCGCACGGCCTGCTCGCCCATCACCCCTCACCTGCCCTCCGGACACCCGTCACCCGCCGCCGGACACCGCCGTCCGTCGCCGTCACCCCTCGTCGTCGTCCAGTGTCACCGGTACGCCGGAGGCGGCGGCGCGGGCGACGGCGCACGCCAGCCGGTGCGTGCGCAGGGCGTCCTCGTAGGGGGCCCGCACGTCCTCGCCGCGGTGCAGCACCGCGTCCACGAACGCCCGGTCGACGCGGCGCCTGGCGTCCCCCGACTCGGTGACGACCTCGCGCCCCCGGTCGCTGTCGACGACCATCCGGTCCTCCGATATCCGCAGCGCGAGGCCCTCGGCGTAGATCTCCAGACCGGCCCGGTGCTTCCAGCTCAGCAGGCAGGTGGCGCCGAGGATGCCGGCTGCGCCGTCGCGGAAGCGCAGGAGCGCGCCGGTGGCCGCCCCGACTCTCCCCGCGGTCCCGTCCGCCCCACCGATCCCGGCCGTTCCGTCCTTTCCTGCGGCCCCGCCCGCCCCACCGGGCCCGGCCGCCCCCTCGGCCTGCTCCGGCGGGTGCCCCGACTCGTGCGCGCTCACCTCGGCGACCTCGCCGACGAGCAGCCGGGCCAGGTCGAGCACGTGCACCGCCTGCTCGACGACCTGCCCGCCGGAACCGTCGAGGCGGGGCCACCACGGTACCGGCGGCACCTTGTCCAGCCACATGCCCAGCGCCAGCCGTACCGGCCGGTCGCCCAACCGGCGCCGCGCCTCGTCGACGACGTCCATGTAGCGCCAGTGGTGCCCGACCGCGGTCACGGCCCCCGTGCGCCGTGCCGTGGCGGCCACCCGGCGGGCGGTCCCCTCGTCCAGCGCGAGCGGTTTCTCCACGAACAGCGAGAGCCCGGCGTCGAGGACGGCGAGCTCGATCGGGCCGTGCGCGAAGGGCGGCACGCAGACGTAGACGGCGTCGAGCCGTTCGTCCCGCAGTAAGGCGGTGTGGCTGCCGTAGGACGCCGCCCCGTACTCGCGGGCCAGCCGGGCGGCGCGGGCGGCGTCGGTGTCGGCCACCCCGGCGATGCGGACGTCCGGGAAGCCGGACAGCACGCGCGCGTGACGCGCGGCGACGTTTCCCGCGCCCACGAAACCGATGCGACACCTCACAAGGCCACAATTCCACCGGCACTCGGACCGAAACCCTTATGTACCAGATTGAGAAGCTCTGACCAGGGAAAACAGCACTATCAGAGGTGTCCGGAAGATGGGAACCACAACCGATGACGGCGCTTATGTCCTTGCCCGTGGTGGGCGATGTTCACTGAGATCGGTCCCTGGCTGGACACGCGTACCGGCCGGGCGGACGACTGGCCTCCCGAGGCGGTGCTGGCCGCCAAGGGGAACCACACGGTGAGCGTGGTGCTGCCCGCGCGTGACGAGGAACGCACCGTCGGGCAGATCGTCGGGCGGATACGGCGGGAGCTGCAGGAGCGCTTCCCCCTGGTCGACGAACTCGTGGTGGTCGACTCCTGCTCGACCGACGCGACCGCCCGGGTGGCCGCCGACGCGGGCGCGCGGGTCATCCACCAGGACGCGGTGCTGAGCCGGTACGGCGCCCTGCCGGGCAAGGGCGACGCGCTGTGGAAGGCGCTGGCCGTCACGACCGGCGACCTCGTCGTCTTCATCGACGCCGACCTGCGCAACTTCGGCACGCACTTCGTCACCGGGCTCCTCGGCCCGCTGGTGTCCGACCCCTCGGTGGTCTACGTCAAGGGCTCCTACGACCGGCCCCTCGCCGACGGCGCGGCCACCCAGCCGCACGGCGGCGGGAGAGTGACCGAACTGGTCGCCCGCCCGCTGATCAACCTGCACTGGCCCGCGCTGGCCGGTTTCATCCAGCCGCTGGCCGGCGAGTACGCCGGCCGCCGCACCGTGCTGGAGAGGGTCCCGTTCGTCACCGGGTACGGCGTCGAGCTGGCCCTGCTCGTCGACCTGTTCGACATGGCGGGCCTGTCCGCTCTCGCACAGGTCGATCTCGGTGTGCGGGTGCACTCCCACCAGACGATCGAGGAACTCGGGCGGATGGCCGGGCACATCATGCTCACCGCCTGGTCACGGCTGAAGCGGGAGGGCCGGATCGTGGCGGCCGACCGGCCGCAGAACCGGATGCTGCAGTTCTGCCACGTCGGGAACGGCCGGACGCTGCGGGTGAGCGACGTGGGCGTGCACGAGCGGCCGCCCCTGATCACCGTTCCGGAGTACGCCACGGCCTCCCGGCTCGCGCCGCAACGGGAGCAGTAGTGGACGTCACGGTGCTGATGAACGCGGGCCCCTGGTTACCGGTCCCGCCGCGGGGATACGGGGGCATCGAGGCGGTCGTGGCCACGCTCGTGCCCGAGCTGAGGGCGCGCGGGGTCCGCGTCGTCCTCGCCACGGTCGCCGAGAGCACCCTGGAGGCCGACGAGCGCGTGCACACGTTCCAGGAGGGCCGGTTCGCGCACCTGCAGCGCCCGTACAACCAGGTGATGGGGCTCGCGCACGCGCACCTGCAGCGGGTCGTCGCGGAGCTGCGCCGCCGCGGCGACATCGACCTGGTGCACGACCACGTGGAGGCGGTCGGCCTCGGGGTCCTGAACGCCATGGGCCCGTCCGGCCCGCCGGTGCTGCACACCCTCCACTGGGACCTGCGCAAGCACCCCGAGCTGTACGGCGGCTTCCGCGGCGGCGGCAGGGTCTGGGTCAACGGCGTGTCCCGGTCGCAGATCGCGCGGGCGCCGCGGAACCTGCGCGAGCACAGCCTCGGGTGGGCGTACCTGGCGACCCCCCTGGCCCGTGCGGGTCTCACGGCGTCGCCGGACGGTGCGGCGCGGGACGGCGGCCCGGTGGTGATGCTGGGACGGATCAGCCCGCTCAAGGGCCAGCACGTGGGTGCGCGGCTCTGCCGGCAGCTGGGGCTGCCGCTCGTCATGGCCGGTCCGGTCGGCGGGCTGTCCGGGCCCCGGGAACTGGCCGAGGCGCTCGCCGATCCGCGTCACCCCGCCCACACCGGCCCCGACGTGGGCTACCACTGCGAGATGCTGGCACCGTACATCGACGGCGAGCTCGTCCGCTGGATCGGTGCGGTGGGCGGCCCGGAGCGCGACCGGCTGCTTCGCGGCGCGCGGGCCGCACTGTTCCCGGCGCAGTGGGACGAGCCCGGCGGCACCGCCGTCGTCGAGGCGCTGGCCTGCGGCGCGCCCGTCATCGGCCTGCGGCGCGGCTGCCTGCCCGAGCTCGTCGAGCACGGGCGCACGGGCCTGCTCGCCGACACCGAGGAGGAACTGCGCGACTGTCTCGAACACGCCGGGGACATCGACCCGGACGAGTGCCGCCGGAGCGCCGCGCGCCGGTTCTCCCCGGAGGTGATGGCCGAGCGGTACCTGGACTTCTACGGCCGGGTGCTGGACCTCGCCGCGCGGACCCGGCGCCGGTAGGGGCGTGCGGGTCCGTTGCGGGTAGGGGCGTGCGGGTTCGTTGCGGGTAGGGGCGTGCGGGCCCGCTGCCGGTAAGGCGGGCGGGCCCGCCGCGGGTGGGGCGGGCGGGCCCGTCCGGGACCGGGGGAGTGGCCCGGCGCGGGTGAGACGGCGCGGCCCAGGTGGTGTCAGGCGGCGAACACGCGCTGTCCCTCCACGTACGTCAGCGCCACCCGCGCCTCCGCGATCTCCGCCGCGGGCGCGGCGAACGGATCGCGGTCCAGGACGACCAGGTCGGCGAGTTTGCCGGGGGCGATGGTCCCGGTGTCGTCGAGGTGGTTCACCCACGCCGACCCGGCCGTGTAGGCGGTGAGCGCCGTCGCCAGGTCGAGCGACTCCCCCGGGAGGAAGGGCCGCATCGTCGCGGACCGGGCGCGGTTCACCGCCACATGGATGCCCCAGAGCGGGTCCGGGCTGCTCACCGGCCAGTCGCTGCCCATCGCGAGCGGTGCCCCCGTCCGGTGCAGGGCGCCGAAGGGATACTGCCGGTCGGCCCGCTCGCCGCCGAGGTAGGGGATCGTCAGCTCGTCCATCTGCGGCTCGTGGCAGGCCCAGAAGGGCTGCATGTTGGCCGCGATCCCGGCCGCGGCGAAGCGGGGGACGTCCTGCGACCGGAGTACCTGGAGGTGCGCGACGTGGTGGCGGTTCCCCCTCGGGCCGTTGGCGGCGAGGGCGGCGTCGATCGCGTCCAGCGCCGCGGTGACCGCCCGGTCGCCGATGGCGTGGAAGTGCACCTGGAAGCCCTCGGCGTCCAGAAGCGTCACGTAGCGGGGGAGTTCGGCGTAGTCGACGAAGCCGATCCCCCGGTTGCCCGTGGCGCACCCGCACCCGTCCAGGTAGGGCTCGTGCATCGCGGCCGTGAAGTTCTCCGTCACACCGTCCAGCATGATCTTCACGCTGCCGGCCGAGAACCTGCCCTCGGTCCGGCGGCGGGCCAGCAGGTCGGGGATCTGCTCCGCGCCGCGCTCGCGATCCCACCACAGCGCGCCGCGCACCCGGGCGGTGAGCTTTCCCGCCCCGGCCACGTCGAGGTAGGCGGGGGTGGCGTCGCGGTACCCGGCGTAGTCCCCGAGGATCGCGTCCTGCCAGGCGGTGATGCCGAGCGAGTGCAGGTGCTCCTGGGCGACGAGCAGGGCGGCGACGTAGTCCTCGTGGGTGACCGCGGGCAGGTACGGCTCGACCAGCGCCATCGCCCCCTCGTGCAGGGTGCCGGACGGCTGGCCCGCCGCGTCGCGCTCGATGCGGCCGTCGGCCGGGTCCGGCGTGTCCCGGGAGATCCCCGCGACCCGGAGCGCCGCGGAGTTCACCCAGGCGCTGTGGTGGTCCCGGTTGGGGAGGAAGACCGGGCGTCCGGGGACGACCGCGTCCAGGTCCTCCTTCGTGGGGGTGCCGCCGGGGAAGGCGTCCATGGACCAGCCCCCTCCCGTGATCCACTCCGCCTCGGGGTGGGCGTCGGCGTAGGCGGCGACCGCGTCCAGGTAGCCCCGCCTGTCGGAGAGGTCGGACAGGTCGCAGCGGAGCCGTTCCAGGCCCCCCATGACCGGGTGCGCGTGCGCGTCCTGGAACCCGGGCGCGAGCAGCCGCCCGGCGAGGTCCACGATCTCGGTGCCCGGCCCGCCCAGCTCGCGTACGTCCTCGTCCTCGCCGACCGCGACGATCCGTCCGTCCCGTACGGCCACCGCCCGTGCCCGCGGGGCACCGGGGGAGGCGGTGAAGACGTGGCCGTTCACGAAGAGCAGGTCCGCGTGCATCGTCGTTCTCCTCAGCTCTTGAAGTCGGTCCACACCTTGTCGTACAGATCCAGGGCGGTCTGCGAGCACGGTGGCACGGGCTGGGCGAGCGCGGCCTTGTCGGCGGGCGGCGTGATCGCGGGGTCCTCGGCGAGCGCCTTGTCCATGTGCGCGTCCGACCCCGACACGCCGTTGCCGTATCCGACGAAGTTGGAGGCTTCGCCGGCGTTCTTCGGGTCCAGCATCCAGTTGATGAAGATCTTGGCGTTGTCGACGTTGCGCGCGCCCCTGGGGACGGCGAAGCTGTCCTGCCAGAGCGGCAGGCCCTCGGCGGGGTAGACGTAGGTGATGCCCTTGTTCTTCTGCGCGGCCCGGTGGAAGGCGCCGTTCCACATCATGGCCAGCGTCGTCTCGCCCGAGCTCATCCGGTTGATCTGGCCGTCCGAGCTGATCACCTTCAGCTTGCCCTTGATCCCGGCCAGCAGGGTCTGCGCCTTCTGGTAGTCGGCGGTCGACTCGCTGCAGGGTTTGGCGCCCACGGCGCGGAGCGCGGCGGCGACGACCTCGTTGGAGTCGTTCATGATCCCGATGTTGCCGTCGGCGCCCGCGGGCGGGTTGAAGAACTCGGCCCAGCTGGTGACCTTGCCACCGATCTTGTCCTCGTCGACCGCGATGCCGGTCGTGCCGTACATGTAGGGCGCGGTGTACTTGCGTCCCTTGTCGAAGTACACATCGGAGAAGGCGGGCTCGATGTTCTTGCCGTTGGGGAAGCTCGCGGTGCCGATCTCCTGGAGCAGGCCGAGCTGGATCATCTGCTGCACCATGTAGTCGGTGGGCACGATCACGTCGTAACCGGTCCCGCCCGCCTGCAGCTTCGCCAGCAGCGCCTCGTTGGACTCGAAGGTGTCGAGGTTGACCTTGATGCCGGTCTCGGTCTCGAAGCGCTTCAGCAGGTCCGGGGAGATGTAGTCGGTCCAGTTGTAGAGGTTGAGCTCGCCGCTCCCCTTGGTGGGGAACGCCGACGGGGAGGCCGCGGCCGCGGTGCCGGAGGTGCCGGAGGTTCCGGCCGGACCGCCGCAGGCGGCGAGCGTGAGCACGCCCGCCGCGAGCAGGGTCGTGAGGGGGACGAGCCGGTGGTGCGTGGAGAACATGGGGTTCAGCCTCTCTTGCGCCCGATGACATAGGCGGCTGCGAGAACCAGCAGGGAGACGAGGAGGAGCAGGGCGGACAGCGCGTTGACGGCGGGGGTGATGCCGATGCGGAGCATGCCGTAGATGTAGATCGGGAGCGTGGTGGTGCCCGGTCCGGCGACGAAGAAGGTGATCAGGAAGTCGTCGAGGGAGACGATGAAGGCCAGCAGCGCGCCGGAGACGATGCCCGGGGCCAGCAGGGGAAGGGTGACGCGGCGGAACACCCGCCAGGGCGAGGCGCCGAGGTCGGCCGCCGCCTCGAAGACCCGCTGGTCCATGTCGGCCAGCCGCGCCCGGATGGGCAGCAGCGCGAATGGCACGCAGAAGGCGGTGTGGGCGAGCGTCACGGTGGTCATGCCCAGCGGCACCTCCAGGAAGGCGAACATCGCCAGCGTCGCCACGGCGAGCACGATCTCGGGCAGCACCAGCGGCGCGCCGACGACCAGGAGGACCAGGCCCCGCCCGGTGCGGCGCAGCGCCACCAGCCCGAGGGCCACGCCGATCGCCAGTCCCACCGAGCAGACCGTGGCCACGGTCGCGATCTGGAGCGAGGTGGCCGTCGCGGCGCGGATGTCGGCGTTCGCCACCACGTCGGCGAACCAGTGGACGCTGAAGCCCTCCCAGATCGTGGCGATCCTTCCGGCGTTGAACGCGTACACCACGACCACGAGCAGGGGGAGGTAGAGGAAGGCGAGCAGCAGGACGGAGACGGTGCCGAAGGCGGGGAAGCTCCGCAGGTCGACGCGTTTGCGGCGGTTCACGCCGGGCTTCGCATCGGGTGCCGTGTCAGGCCCGGCATGGGGCGTCACGTCAGGCTTCGCATCGGGTGTCGTGTCAGGCCGGGCGCCGGGCGTCACGTCAGGCTTCACAGCAGGCTCGCCTTCTGGTCGCCGCGACGGCCCAGGAGCGCGAACCCCATGAGGGTCAGCAGGGTGAGCGCCAGCAGGGCGACCGCCACCGCCGACCCCAGTGGCCAGTTCCTGGACGCGCCGAACTGCTGCTCGATGAGGTTGCCGACCATCATGGACTTGCCGCCGCCGAGGAGCTGCGGTTGCAGGAACGCGCCCAGCGACGGGATGAAGACGAGCACCACTCCGGCGATCACCCCGGGCCTGACCGCCGGGTAGACGACGCGCCGCAGGACGGTCAGACGCCGGGCGCCCAGGTCGTAGGCCGCCTCGGCCAGCCGGAAGTCGAACTTCTCCGCACTGGCGTAGACGGGCAGGATCATGAAGGGCAGGGACACGTAGACCAGCCCCACGGTGGTGGCGAAGGGCGTGTAGAGCAGCCCGATCGGCGCACCGGCCAGGCCGCTGACCGGCCCGTTGTCGTTGAGGATGAGCATCCAGGCGTAGGTCCGCACGAGGGTGTTGGTCCAGAAGGGGATGGTCACCGCGAAGACGAGCAGCGCCCGGACGCGCGGTGGTCTCGTGGCCATCCAGACCGCCATCGGGAAGGCGAGGGCGGCGCAGCAGACCGTGGTCAGCGCGGCGAGCCAGACCGACTCCCCGAACACGCCGAGGTATCGCGGATCGAAGGCCCGCGAACCGTCCAGTTCCGTGTCGTACAGCAGCCTGGTGTAGGCGTCCAGGGAGAACGGCCCGGCGACGCCGACGCCGAACATGCCCCGGGACATGAACGAGTACGCCACCACGACGACCAGCGGCCCGCCGACGAGGGCCAGCAGGAGGAGCGTGCCCGGGAGCACCGTCCAGCGGGACGTCCGGCCGGACCGGGCGGGTCCGCGCCGGCTCATGCCGCGACCGTCCAGGCCCGGCCGGGAAGCAGGTCCAGGGCGACCCGCCTCCCCGGTTCGGGGCAGGCTGCGCCCACGGCCAGCCGTACGGCCACCTGCTCACCGCTCGTGAGCTCGACGCCGACCCGCACGTCGCTACCGACGTAGACGGACTCGCGCACGACGCCGTGGAGCGGCGCCTCCTCCGCCGCGAGGACCAGGTGCTCGGGGCGGAGCGCGATCGTCACCGGCCCCGGCGCACCGCCACCCGGACCGGCGACCCGGTCGGCGGGGAGCACCTCGCCGCTCGTCAGGCGGTATCCCTCGCCGGTGAACTCCGCCTCCAGGAAGCTGGTGTCGCCGATGAAGTCGGCGACGAACCTGCTGGCCGGACGCTCGTAGACCTCCTGGGGCGTGCCGATCTGGGCGATGGTGCCCGACTGGAAGACCGCCAGGCGGTCTCCCAGGGAGATGGCCTCCTCCTGGTCGTGCGTCACGAAGACGAAGGTCACCCCGGTCGTCTGCTGGATCCGTTTCAGCTCCGTCTGCATGCCCCGGCGCAGCTTGAGGTCGAGCGCGGCGAGCGGCTCGTCCAGCAGGAGCACCTCCGGCCGCTTCGCGAGCGCCCGCGCGAGGGCGACCCGCTGCTGCTGCCCTCCGGACAGCTGGGCGGGTTTCCGCCTGCCGAAGTCCGGCAGGCGGACCAGCTCCAGCGCCTCCGCGACCAGTGGCGCCGCCTCCCTGCGGCTCATCCCCTCCATCTCGAGGCCGAAGGAGACGTTCTCGGCCACGGTGAGGTGGGGGAACAGCGCGTAGCTCTGGAAGACCGTGTTGACCCTCCGCCGGTACGGCGGGAGCACGTCCAGCCGCTCGGAGCCGAGCCGCACCTCGCCCTCGTCCGGGTACTCCAGGCCGGCGATCGTCCGCAGGAGCGTGGTCTTCCCGCAACCCGACGGGCCGAGGAGGACGAAGAACTCCCCCGGCTCGATCGTGAGGGAGACGTTGTCGAGAGCCGTGACGTATCCGCCCTCGGGTGCCGGGAAGCGCCGGGTGACCCCGCAGACGGCGAGTCCGTCATGGGACGCGCCTGAGCTCATGAGCGACCTCCGAAGGAGCAACCTGAACGGCCTATTTTGTGTTGACCGTAAATGGGTGGGGACAGAGAACCACGACGTAAACAGCGTTGTCAACGGCGGTGACAGCGGATTATGGGCGGTGAAGAATGTGTCATAACGTTCACGTCTCATTGAGGAGAATGTGCTCATGCCCGCACGCCGTACGCCCACCGTCGCGCTCTCCCGGGAGCGGATCGTGACGGCCTGTCTGGAGCTGGTCGAGGGCGGGGGACCGGGGGCGCTGACCTTCCGCGCCATCGGAAGGCGCCTGGGCGTGGACGCGACCGCCGTGTATCGTCACTTCCGCGACAAGGACGACCTCGTGCTCGCCCTGGCCGACCGGCTGTACGAGGAGGCGTTAGCCGGCTTCGCGCCCTCCGACGACTGGGCGGAGACACTGCGCGACGTGGTCTTGCGCATCCACCGGGCGTTCGCGGGCCACCCGCAGGCGGCGCTGCTGGCCGCCACCCGGTCGACGCGGCGCGAGGCGGAGTTCCGCGCCATCGAGATCCTGCTCGACGCGCTCCGCCGGGCCGGCTTCGGGCCGGAGGAGGCCGCGCGGTACGAGCGCGTGCTCGGCGACTACGCCCTCGCCTGGGCGGCCTTCACGGCGTCGTTCGCCATGCTGCCGAAGGAGGTGCGGGAGGCGGACGCGAGCGCACCGCTCGTCTACGCCGCGCAGAGCCTCGAACGCTACCCGCGGCTCGCCGAGTGCGCCCGCCACCTGCCGCCGGTCGCCGAGAGCCAGTTCGAGACGGCTCTGGAGATTCTCCTCACCGGCCTGCGGGTCTCGTCCCGGCCGCCGGCCGGGGCGGTCCCGGATGCCTCCCTCACCGCGTAGGCCGCCGGGGGTGGGCGCGTGGGCCCGCGGCCCGGGGACGGGTGTCGTCTCCCGCGTGCCCTCGCGACGACCCCGGCGGCGGTGTCCCCGGTGGTGGTGTCCCCGGCGCGCGCCGGGGACACCCGCGGGCGAGGCGGCCCCGTGAGTCTGATCAAGAAGGTCGACGACCCGAGGCTTCACGGTGGGGAACTGATATTTCCGGCCCATTTTGCGGGCGATATCGGTCGACCCGTAATTAGGCATAATGTGACCACGAGTAATTGAACACTTGCACACGGCAAAAGCCTCGCTAGATCATTGACAGATAATGACCAATCCTGAGATGTTGACCATGCAACCGACGGTCGCTCGCGGGCTTCTTCGACGCAGACGCCGGTGAGCGCCTTTCATGGCTTGGGAAAGGGAAATTCTTTTGCCTGGAAAACTCGGACGCGGAAAGCGCTGGGCCACCCGTGTGACTACCGCCGCGATGGCGGTCGCCTGTGTCGGCGTCATCGCGGCCACCCCTGCCTCCGCCGCCCCATCGCAGCTCAAGCCCGGTGACACCGGAGAGAGTGTCGAGTGCCTGCAGAAGGGACTCAACCTCTATTACAGCGACTGGACGACCCGTTTCCGTCCGCTCGAACCCGACGGTGTCTTCGGAGGCGAAACGACGGCGAAGGTGAACGTTTTCAAGGGAGAACACGGCCTCTCCCAGAACGGAATCTTCGGGGCTGGGGCGGGAGATTTGCTGATCTTAGACAGTTGGCACATGACGCAATACGACAAGTACGGCTACGTCGCCGCCTGGCGCACCAACTGCATTCCCCATATTCCCCACAGCTGAATCAGCTCGGACTTGGCCGACGGTGCGAGGCGGGACCGGCCCGAAGAGGCCGCACACCCGCCCCGTGCCGTCGGCCCGCCTGTGGCGAGGGCGGGCTTGAGAACGTGGTCGCCGTGACAACCATCGTGCTTCGGCCCAACGACGTTGCCGAATACCGGCATGATCACGAGCCGCTTTCCCGGGAAGGCGCCGGGTATCGAGAAAAGTCCCGGCGGCCCGCCGCGCCGCGAGCGGGACGTCAGACGTCCTCCCAGGACAGGGCGAGCGTGGTGTGCCGCTTGCGGATGAGCAGGCCGTCACCGGGGGCGGCGCCGAGGTGGGCGGCGATGCGGAGCCCGGCGGTCATGGGGCGGTCCGCCATGTCCCAGGCCTGGACGTGACCGACCATCTCGCTCGCGAGCCGCATCCTGCCCGGTCCGTGGCCCCGGGCGATCAGGGTGCCGTCCGGCGCCGGCTCCAGCAGGCAGAGGCTGTCGCGCTCGACCATGCCGACGGCCATCCGGAACCCCGTCGGGTCGAGCGGCGGGGAGGCCAGCCATCCGGGCTGCGCCTCCGACATCGTGCACGAGCGGGGCTCGTGCACCGCCAGCCACAGGCTGAGCCCGTCGAGAAGCTGCGCGCGGCTGACACTGATCTCGGTGGACATCTCGACCGCGGGCCCGCCGAGCACCGCCAGCAGGTCGCCGACCTCACTCGCCTCGGGCAGGGAGATCGTCAGGTCGGAGTCACGGTCGAGGACCAGGGTCACCTCCGGGCCGGCGAAGGGGCCGCGCATCCGCATGAACCCGCAGGGCAGCACCGAGCGGCTCGCCCAGTGCCCGCCGACCCGCTCCATCGCCACCGAGCGCTGCACCCCGCGCAGGTCCAGCGGCGCGACGAGGCGCCCGCCGGGGCCGAGCTGCTCCAGCCAGGCCGGGGCGAGGTCCCAGACGCCGACGGTGGCGATGATCCGGTCGTAGGGTGCCCCCGCGGGGAACCCCTCGGCGCCGTCCCCGCACACCACGGTCACCTCGGGATGACCCGCGGCCGCCACGTGCTCGCGCGCCCGCCCGACCAGGTCGGGGTCGATGTCGACGCTCACCACCCGGCCCCGCGGCCCCGCCAGATGGGCGAGCAGCGCGGCGTTGTAGCCCGTTCCGGCCCCGATCTCCAGCACGCGGTGCCCCGGTTCCACGCCGAGCTGGTCCAGCATCAGGGCCATGATCGCCGGCTGCGAGGAGGAGCTGATCGGCAGACCGTCCGCGTCGCGCTTGGTCACGATCGGGTCGTCCTGGTAGACGTTCTCCGCGGGGAGCTCCGGCAGGAACACGTGCCGCGGGACCGCCCGCAGGGCGTCGGTCACAGCCTCGCTGATCCCTCGCGTGCGGACCCTCGCGACCAGCTCTTCCCGTAAAGCGTGCCACTCAGCCATCGCCGACCTCCGTACCGGATGCCTACTTGCCGCCCAGGGGTATATGCCCTCATCGAGGGGGCGCCCATGTAGTGATCGGTGCGGGAGGCCCATCCGGTACGCCGATCCGGCCTTTCCCGGCCCCCTGCGACAAGCCCGGGTCCCGGCCCCGTGCCGGGCTGGGAACCCGTGAAAGATCGGGCACGGGGCCAGGGCGGGTGGAGGGCGGCATCGGCCGCTCTCCACCCCGGTCCGGGAGCGTGGACCGCTGTCCGGCATTCGGGGGACGGAGCCGGACAAGGACGAATGTATGGACGGAGCCGCGTGATGTATGCGGAGAAATACATTCACTGGAGGCAGAACTCGTTGCCCTCCGGGTCGGTCATCACCGTCCAGTACTCTCCGTGCTCCTCGGCGGTCCTGACCTCCGTCGCGCCGAGCCGGACCAGCCTCTCCGCCTCGGCCGCCACGCGCCTGCGCCGCTCCTCCGGCGGCGTCCCGGACGGGCCGCCCACGTTGAGATCGAGGTGGACCCGGTTCTTGGCGGTCTTGCCCTCCGGCACGCGCCGGAAGTAGAGCCGGGGACGGCCCTCGCCCGGGTCCACCGCCGCCGCCCAGTCGGAGCGCCGCTCCTCGGGGACGCCGGCCGAGTCGGCCCAGGCGTCCCAGGTCTCGAATCCCTCGGGCGGCGGCTGGGAGACATACCCCGGGGCCGCCGACCAGAAGGCGGCCAGGGCGGCCGGATCACGGGCGTCGAAGCTGATCTGGATGTCCATGGGCCTCCTATGCCCACTCCGACAGGATCCTGGCCTCCTTCTCCGGGTCGATGCCGTGCCTGCCGAACACGCGCTCACCGGCGGGGATCCCGCGCAGCCAGGCCCAGGTGTCGCGGACGGTCTCCGCGACCGGCCGGCACGACAGCCCGGCCGCGTGCGCCTTCGCCGACGACGGCAGCCACACGCCGGCGAAGTCGGGCGAGTCCGGGGCCCACAGCGGAAACTCGGTCCACGGCGCCACCTCCCGCTCCAGCAGGAAGGCGTCGTCGGCCCAGACGAACTCGGCGTCCGAGCCCGTCACCGCGCGGCACTCGGCCAGCCAGCCGCCGTAGGTGATGTTGCCCCGCACCCCGCTCGCCAGGAACCGGTCGTTCGTCCCGGCCTCGGTCCGGGTGAGGATGAACGCGGCGAGGTCGCGCACGTCGATGACCTGCATCGCCCGGTCCGGGTCGCCCGGGGCGAGCACCCGCCCGCCCCGGGAGATCCGGTCGAGCCACCAGGGCAGCCGGCCGACGTCCTCGTACGGGCCGAGGATCAGGCCCGGCGCGACGATGAGGGCGTTGCCGCCGAAGCCCTCCTCCACCGCCCGCTCACAGCCCGCCTTGAGCGTGCCGTAGTCACCGTCGTCCGGCCCGGCGTCCGGCGCGCACTCGAACCGCGGCGAGCTCTCGTCGCACTCCGACGCGGGGAAGGCGGAGACCGCCGAGATGCTGGAGACGAACGCGTACGTGCCGGCCCTGCCGTCGAGCCTGCGCACCGCCTCGCCGACGACCCGCGGGACCCGCCCGTGGACGTCGATGACGGCGTCCCACTCCCGGCCCGCCACCAGCCGGTCCAGGTCCTCGGGCACCTCACGGTCGCCCCTGACGGCCTCGGCGCCCGGCAGGTCCACCCCGCTGACGCCCCGGTTGAACGTGGTCACCCGGTGCCCGCGCCGCAGTGCCTCCTCGGTGATGGCCCGGCCCAGGAAGACCGAGCCACCGATGATCAGAATTCTCATAGCGCCCCATTGTCGGCGCCGGTCGCGCGGACGGCCACGGGCTTTCACCCGTGGCGCAAGACGTCCGCTCAGAGCGGATCGGCGATGATCGACGGCTGCTCCAGCACGTGCACCCGGGCGGCGCCGATGTCGAAGTAGAGGCCCACCAGTTCCAGGCGCCCGGCCTGGCAGAGCTGGTCCACCTGGGGGTAGGTCCGCAGGTTCGCCAGCTGCTGGATGACGTTGACCCGGCAGAGCCGGTCCAGCGGCCCGTCGTCGGTGCCGTCGCTCTCACCGGTGATGAACCGTGCCAGGCTGTGGTTGCCGTGCCGCAGCCAGCGGCCGAGTCCGGGCAGGCCCGCGGTCTTCTCGCCCCCGCTGAGCAGCGCCGCCATGGCCCCGCATCCGGAGTGCCCGCAGACCGTGACGGTCCGCACGTTGAGCACGTGCGTCGCGTACTCGATCGCGGCCGCCACCGAGTCGTCCGCCGGGACCGAGCCCCGGCGGGGCACCAGGTTGCCGAGGTTGCGGACGGTGAACAGGTCGCCGAGGCCGCTGGCGGTGATCATGCTGGGCACGATGCGAGAGTCCGCGCAGGTGATGAACAGGTGCGAGGGTTCCTGCTTGCGGGCCATCCCGTGCAGCAGGGGGCGGACCAGCGGAGCGGTGCGCCGGTGGAACTCCCGCGCCCCGGCCAGCAGGTCGGGCACCGCCGGGACCTCGTCCTGCGGCACCGCCGGGGCCTCGTCCTGCGGCGTGTACCGGGCCGGCACCGGCGGCCGGGGGGCGCCGTACCGTCCGCGCCGCCGGTGCGACCAGGGCAGCCACCAGCGGCCCGCCGGCCGGGGCGGGGTCTTGGCCGGGAACATCCGCCCGCCGCTGGCCGCCATGGTGTACCACTCGTCGTGGATCTCGTCGATGTCCACGGTCCCGCCGCCGCGCTCGTGGTTGAGCCGCCAGTCGTGGATGGCCTCGAACGCCGCGTTGTCCATGAAGTCGATGTTCAGGTCGAGGTCGACCGCGGTCCCCGGCGGGATGGCACGCAGCTCCGAGGTGAGCGTGGGCACCCCGAGGAAGGTCAGCGAGCCGCCGATCATCGCGTGCCAGCGCCCGTCCGGCTCCGGGACGACCCGCACGGTCACCCGGGTGAGGCGGCGCAGCGCGAACAGCGCGGCGAGGCCCAGGCCGATCAGCACCCCCTCGGCCAGGCCGAGCAGGACCACCCCCGCCATGGTGATCACGTACACCGGGACCTCGCTGTGGCCGCGCAGGTTGCGCAGGTGCCCCATGTTGACCATCTGGACGCCGATGAAGACCAGCAGCGCGGCCAGGGCCTCCATCGGGATCAGGGTGATCGCCCAGCCCAGGCCGATCGCGAACAGCAGGATCCAGACCCCGTGCATGACGGTCGACCACCGGCTGCGGGCCCCCGCGCGGACGTTGGTGGTGCTACGGACGATCACACCTGCCACGGGCAGGCCGCCCAGCGCGCCGCTGACCAGGTTGGCCGCGCCCTGACCGGTGAGCTCCCGGTCCAGGTCCGCCCGCCTGCCCTCGTGCAGCCTGTCGACGGCCACCGCGCACAGCAGCGACTCCACCCCGGCGAGCAGCGCCACGATCAGCACCGCGCTGGCGATCCCGTGCCAGTCGCCCTGCGGCCAGACCGGGCCGACCCACTTGTTCAGGCTGTCGGACAGGTCGACCCGGGTGACGTCCCAGCCCAGCGCTCCGGCGGTCACCGCGGCCACGAACAGGGCGGCGAGCGGCGCCGGGATGATCCGCAGCCGCTGCGGCAGGCGCGTCCAGCCGATCAGGACCGCGATGGTGAGCAGGCCGACGAAGACCGCGTGGGTGTGGTTGTGGATGATCTGGTGCGGCAGCTCGATCACGTTCTCGATCGCCGACGGCTGCGGGCTGCCGCCGAGCACCACGTGCAACTGGGCCAGGGCGATCGTCACCCCCACCCCGGCGAGCATGCCGTGGACCACGGCGGGGGAGACCGCCAGCGCCGCGCGGGCCACCCGGCACAGGCCCAGCAGCAGTTGCAGGCAGCCCGCCAGCAAAGTGATCATGCAGGTGGCCTGCCAGCCGTATCTCATGACGAGATCGGCCACCACCAGTGAGAGCCCTGCGGCGGGCCCGCTCACCTGGACGGCGGAGCCGCCCAGCAGGCCCACCACGACACCGCCCGTCACGCCGGCGATGAGCCCGGCCGCCAGCGGTGCTCCCGAGGCGACGGCGATGCCCAGCGAGAGGGGCACCGCCACCAGGAAGACCACCAGGGAGGCGGGCAGATCATAACGCAGCACGGAGTTTATACCACTTTGTGTGAGCGCCGTGTCGCTCTTCGTGTCCGTCCCCATGGGGCAGACCTTACGGTGCCGTCCCTCCTCGCTCGGCCGATTGTCAGAGGCTTTTACGGAGGACGGGGGAAATCAGCGGTAATAGTCGGGGTAGTCCGGCTCCTCGGCGCGGCGGCGGCCGCGGGACCCGGGCCGGGGCCCCTCACCGGTCGCCGCCGTCTTCTCGGGGGTCGTGCCGTACCGTTCGCCGGGGCCGGTCCAGCCCGTACCGTCGCCACCGCGCGGGGCACCCGGCTCCGGCCACGCGACCGGGCTCGCCGGGGTGGCCTGCCGGGGCTCGTAACCGTAACCCCCGCCCGTCACCGGGCGCGGGTCGCCGGGACGGTCGTAGGAGGGCGAGACGGTGCGGGAGGGCCCCGTCGGGGTGGAGACCGCGGGACTCGGCCCGGTGATCACGTCGTCGTCGATGGTGGCCCAGCCGGAGCTGACCTCGTACGAGGCCGCGGGCGGCGCGCTGTGGACCGGCGTCTGGTACGACGAGTACGGCGGCGCCGGGTCGTCGAGGATGTCGGCGGTGTTCATCGCCGCCCAGCCACCCGACGTGGGGCTCGTGGCCCGCGCCCAGGGGTTGTCGGCCAGGTCCTTCGGCGGTCCGGCCGGGGCGCCGGGGGCGGCCGCGAGCGGGTCGGTGCGCGGCGGTGTGGTGGCGGCGGGGAACCCCCCGCTGGTCGTGGGGCCCATGGGCGGCATCGGGGGCAGCGGTCCGGTGCCGGGGACCGGCGCCGGGGAGCCGCCGGTCACGC
>NZ_BAAAVI010000107.1:0-21578 GCF_039534445.1 Streptosporangium fragile
CCCACCCGCCCGGCGGCCCGTCCGCCACCGGGCCGACCGAGCCGCCCGAGCCGTCCACGACCGGCGCGGCCGGCCCGTGCGGGGAGCCGCCGCGCCGCACGTCGGCGGCACCGCCCAGCCGGGCCAGGCCGGCGGCGGCGAACAGCGCCGTCATCGGGACCGTCACGCCGAGTTCGGCGGCGATCCGCGAGACGATCCGCGGCGCCAGCAGCGAGTGCCCGCCGAGGTCGAAGAAGTTGTCCGCCCGGCCGGGGTCCGTCCCGAGCGCGTCGGCCCAGATCGCGGCGAGCACCCGCTCGGTGCCCTCCCGCGGCGCCTCGTAGGGCGGGGCGGCGCCGTCCGCGCCCGGCTCGGGCAGGGCCCGGACGTCGATCTTCCCGTGCGCGGTGATCGGGAGTGCGGGAAGCATGACGACCGCGCCGGGGATCATGTAGCCGGGAAGCCGTCCGGCGAGGAAGGCGCGCAGTCCGGCGGCGGTGAGCGGCTCGCCCACGAGGTAGGCGACCAGCCTGCCCCCGTCGGCGGTGACCACGGCCTCGCGGACGCCGGGGTGCGCCAGGCAGGCCGCCTCGACCTCCCCCGGCTCGATCCGGTTGCCGTGGATCTTCAGCTGCCGGTCGGTCCGGCCGAGGAACTCCAGGGTGCCGTCGGGACGGTACCTGCCCAGGTCTCCGGTGGCGTACATCCGGGCGCCCGGCCGGGGCGAGAACGGGTCGGGCAGGAAGCGCTCCGCGGTCGCCCCGGGCCGGCCGAGGTAGCCGTGGGCCAGGCACTCGCCCCCGATGTGCACCTCGCCCGGCACCCCGATCGGGGCCGGGTTGCCGTGCCGGTCGAGCACATAGACGCGGGTGTGCGGGAGCGCGGTGCCGATCGGCAGGTGCGTGGCCCCGCCGAGTTCCGCGCCGTCGACCGTGCGGTACGAGGTGGCGCAGACGGTCGCCTCGGTGGGGCCGTAGTGGTTGTGGAACGCGACCCGGCCCCCGGTCAGCCCCGCCCAGGTCCGCAGCCGCTCCAGCGGCACGCTCTCGCCGCCGACCATCATCGTGGTGATCGGCGCCTCGACCTCGTCCAGCTCCTCCACCCACTGCTGCCAGATCGCCGAAGCGGTGTCGACCATGGTGACCGCGTGCTCGGCGCACAGCGCGTCGAGGGCGGGACCGGTCAGCGAGGCGGGGGCGGGGTGCAGCACCAGCGTGGCGCCGCTGATCAGCGCCGGGAAGATGTCGCCGGCCGAGGCGTCGAAGCTGAGCGGGGGGACCACCAGCACCCGCTCGCCGGGCCCGAAGCCGTGCAGGTCCCGGAACGACCTGGCCAGGTGGGAGAGCGTGCGGTGGCCGACCACGACGCCTTTGGGCCGGCCCGTGGACCCGGAGGTGTAGATCACGTAGGCGGTCCGGTCGGGGTGCCGGGTGGGCGGGCGGAGGGGGATCACCTCGCCGGCCGCCCAGGAGAGGAGGTCGGAGCGGGTGACGACCGGCCCGGCGAATCCGGCGAATCCGGAGGCGTCCGCGATGGCGACGGCGGCGCCGGAGTCGGCCAGCAGGTACGCCAGCCGCTCGGCGGGCTGCCCCGGGTCGAGCGGCACGTAGGCGGCACCGGCCTTCAGGACGCCGAGCAGCGCCACGATCGCCTCGGGCCCCGCGGGCAGCGCCAGCGCCACCCGGACGTCCTCGTCCGGGCCGGCGCCGGGGCGCGGTGACCGCTCCAGCAGGGAGCGCAGCCGGGCGGCGACCGCGGTGGCGGCCCGATCCAGCTCGGCGTAGGTGAGCACGGCGGGTTCCCCCGGGGTTCCGGCGGGGGCGGCCGGGGCGATGACCGCGGGCGCGCCGGGGGTGCGGGCGGCCTGCCGGGCGATCAGACGGTCCAGGAGCAGGGACTCGGGATCCCCATCCGGCTCGCGGGACGACTCGCCGGACGACTCGCCGAGCACGGTGGCGAGCTCGTCCGGGGGCAGCACCTCGAGCTCCGACAGGCGCCGCCCGGGGTCCGCGACGATCGAACGCAGCAGCGTCTCCATCCGGGCGCCCATCCGCTCGACGGTGGCGCGGTCGAACAGACCGGTGCTGTAGGAGAACATCAGCTGGACGTGCGTGGCGTAGACGATCACGTCCAGCGCGAGGTCGACCTTGGCCGCGGCCAGCCCCGACAGCACCGGCTCGGTGCGGACGCCGTCCAGTCGCAGCGACCCGGCGTCCGGGTTGCCGAGCATGAGCATCGTCTGGAACACCGGGGTCCTGGCCGGGTCGCGGTCGACCCCGAGCTCGCTCACCACCCGCTCGAACGGCACCGCGGCGTGGCCGTACATCGTGAAGGCCCGCCGCCGCACCCGCCTGAGCGTCTCGCGGAAGGTCGGGTCGCCCGAGAGGTCGGCGCGCAGGGCCAGGGTGTTGATGAAGACGCCGAAGACCGACTCCGTCTCCTCCTCGTCGCGGCCCGCGACGGGGGTACCCACGCAGAAGTCGTCCTGGCCGGTGTGCCGGGAGAGCAGCACCTGGTAGGCGGCCAGCAGGGTCATGAACGGGGTGCACCGCTCGGCCCGCGCCAGCTCGGTGACCCGCCGCCACAGCTCCAGCGGGAGCCGGCGGACGACCAGGTCGCCCTCGGTGGTCCGGACGGCGGGCCGCGGGCGGTCGGTGGGCAGTTCCAGCACCGGGACGCCCCGGAGTTCGCGCACCACGGCGGCCACGTCCGCCGGGTTCTCGCGCTGCCTGCGCGCGTGGTCGGCGTACTGACCGGCCGGCGGCGGGAGCGGCGAGGGCAGCCCGAGCTTGAAGGCCGTGTACAGCGACGCGAGCTCCGCGAACATGATCTGCTCGATCGACCAGGCGTCCCCGGCGATGTGGTGCACGACGATCAGCAGCACGTGGTCGTCCGGTCCGGTGCGGATCAGGCTCGCCCGCAGCAGCGGCCCCGCGGCCAGGTCGAAGGGCCGGTTGCTGCGTTCGGCGAGCAGTGCCGCCAGCCGCGCGTCCGGCGTCCCGCCGGCCGGGTCATCCGGTCCACCGGGATCGGCCGATCCGGCCGACCCAGACGATCCAGGCGATCCGGCCGACCCAGACGGTCCAGACGGTCCAGGCGATCCGGCCGACCCAGGCGGTCCGGACGGATCCGTCAGGTGGGATCGACCTCCGGCCCCGGCGGGATCGGCCAGGCCTGCGGCCTCGGGCGGGTCCGTCAGGTCGAGACGCTCGAACTCCACCGGGGCCGGGGCCAGGACCGTCGCGACCGGCAGGCCGTCCTTCTCGGGGAACACCGTCCGCAGCGCCTCGTGCCGGGCCGCGATCTCGCCGAGCGCCCGCTCCAGGGCCCCGGCGTCGAGCGGTCCGCGGAGGCGCTCGCAGACCACCATGTTGTAGGTCCCGTCCCCGGGGGTGAGCCGGTCCAGGAACCACAGGCGCTCCTGGGTGTAGGAGAGCGCGCTCACCCGAGCTCTCCCCGCAGCCGGACGACCTCCTCGGCCACGCCTGCGATGGTGGGATTGTCGAAGAAGACGTCGATGGAGACTTCGACACCGAGTCTCCGGCGGGTCTTGGCGATGATCTGGGTGACGGTCAGGGAGTGCCCGCCGAGGTCGAAGATGTCCTCGTCCAGCCCGATGTCGTCGAGGCG
This sequence comes from Streptosporangium fragile, assembly GCF_039534445.1. Lineage (NCBI taxonomy): Bacteria > Bacillati > Actinomycetota > Actinomycetes > Streptosporangiales > Streptosporangiaceae > Streptosporangium > Streptosporangium fragile. Next base: position 3,610 of record NZ_BAAAVI010000107.1, read on the forward strand.
GAGGGTCTCCTCCCAGATCTCCCGCACCTGCGCGGTCACGGTGTCCTCCGCCTGGGATTGCGTCACGTCGCCGGGGGCCGGGGCGAACAGGTCGGTCACTGGGGGCTCCTCGTCAGGTTCGAGATGGGTCGGTGCCACGAGGTCCGCGACCTTCGCGCGGGGCTCGGCGGCGACGGCGCGCAGCAGCGCGCGCAGGTGCACCGCGATCTGGGACACGTCGTCGTGGCCGATCGCGGTGGGGTTGAAGCGGAGGCCGATGGTGAGGCTCCGGCCGGCGTCCACGGCCTGGACGTGCAGCGCGCCGCGGGCCGCGCCGTTGAAGACCGTCCACTCCACGGCCGCTCCGGCACCGGGGAAGGACGGGGCGGCCGTCCTCCTGCGGTAGCTGAACAGGACCGGGCGCGAGGTCGGAGCCGGTGGCGCGTGCCGGAACCGGCGCAGGGCACGCAGCTCGGCCTGGACCGCGCGCAGGTGGCCGGGGAACTCGTCGCCGGGTCCGGGGTGCGGGAGGAACGGCACTTCGACGGCGAACGGCCCGATGTGGCCCGACGTATCGCGGGTACGGGTGCCGAGATCGAGCGCGAGCGGCGAGGCGACGGTGCCGTATCGGCGCAGCAGCACGCCCACGACCGCCAGCAGCACCTCGAACCGGCTCGCGCCGAGCGCCTCGGCCGCCGCCCCGACCGCCCGGGACTCGGTCTCGCCGAGCACCATCTCGACGATCTCGCCGGGGCCGATGCCGAGCGGGACGGCGAGCAGGCCCGGCAGGACGAGTTCGGCGGGCCCGGGGTCGCGCTCCCGCCAGAACGCCTCGGTCTCGCCGTCCGCGTCACCACCGGCGTCGCGGACACCACAGGCGGCGGGCAGCGCGGGGAGGGCGGCGCGCGAGAAGTAGGCGTCGGCCAGGTCGCGGACCAGGAGGTCCTTGGAGCTCTCGTCGAACACCCGCCGGTGCGCGGTGAAGAGCAGCCGGGTGCGTCCCGGCCCCACCGTGACCAGCGTGAAGCGGGCGAGAGGGCCGCGGTCCAGGTCGAAGGGGCGGGTGGCCTCCGCCGCCGCCGTCTGCGGGTAGCGCTCCGGGGACGACTCCGCCCGGGTGATCCGCACCGGGCCGAGCACGGGATGCCGGCGGGCCACGGCGGCGCACGCCCCCAGCAGCGCCGGGACGTCGACGGGGCCGTTCAGGTGGAGCGCCAGCGGTATCCCCCGCAGGTCGAAAGAGGCGTGCGGCATCCTGTCCGTCTCCCTCGTGGGCGGCATCTCTTCGGGCAGGCGACGGGGGGCGTGGGGTGCCCCGGGCAGACAATTATTAGGAAACTTTCTTGTCTATTTACGCATTCCGAATGCTACACATGTGGTACGCCTGAAACAAGCAACTTCCGACGAACCGACCTGGAGGCGTTGATGATCGTTCGCGGGGGGCGTGCGGGCGGCCCGGGCGGCGCGAGCCCCGAACTGGCCGGACTCGCCGACACCGTGCTGCAACCCGGATTCGTCGGCGTCGAGGTGCCCGACTGGCTGCGCAGACGGCTGGCCGAAGGGCTCGGCGGGGTCGCGCTCTACTCCCGGAACATCGTGGACCGCGCCCAGGTCGCGGCGCTGACCGCCGCCCTGCGGGCGGAGAACCCGGACGTGGTGATCGCCACCGACGAGGAGGCGGGCGACGTCACCCGGCTGGAGGCGCTGACCGGCAGCTCGCGGCCGGGCAACCTCGCGCTCGGCGCCGTGGACGACCCCGAGCTGACCGAGCGGGTCGCCCGCGAGATCGGCGCCGACCTGGCGGCCGCGGGCATCACCCTCAACTACGCCCCCGTGGTCGACGTCAACTCCGACCTGGACAACCCCGTCGTCGGCACCCGCGCGTTCGGCTCCGACCCCCGGCTGGTCGCCCGGCACGCGCGGGCATGGGTCGCCGGCCTGCAGTCGGCCGGGGTGGCCGCCTGCGCCAAGCACTTCCCCGGCCACGGCGCCACCGCCGTCGACTCGCACGACGACCTGCCGACCGTGGCCCTCCCGGCCGACGAGCTCGCCGCCACCGCGCTCCCGCCCTACCGGGCCGCCATCGAGGCCGGAGTACGGGCCGTGATGACCGGCCATCTCCTCGTGCCCGCCTACGACCCCGACGCCCCCGCCACCATGAGCGGCCGCATCCTGGTCGGGCTGCTCCGGGAGGAGCTCGGCTTCGAGGGGCTGATCGTGACCGACGGCGTGGAGATGCCCTCGGTCGCCGAGCGGTACGGCGTGACCGGGGCCGCCGTGCGCGCCCTCGCCGCCGGGGCGGACGCGATCTGCGTGGGCGGTGAGCGCAAGGGCGCCGGGGTGGTCGGATTCCTCCGCAACGCCATCATGGCGGCGGTGATGGACGGCACCCTCCCCGAGGAGCGCCTGGCCGAGGCCGCCGGCCGGGTCCGCCGCCTGGCCGCCTGGTCGGCCGAGCGGCGGGCGGCGCGGGAGGCGGGCATGCCGGGCCGGGAGGCGAGCATCCCGGGCCAGGCGGCGGGTGGACCGGCCGGTCTGGCGGCGGCCCGGCGGGCCCTGCGGGTCGACGGCGGCGGGCTCCCGCTGTCCGGGGCCCCGCAGGTGATCGAGTTCTCCTCCGCGACGAACATCGCCGTCGACCGCGCCACCCCCTGGGGCGTCGCCGCACCGCTGGCCGAGCTGCTCCCGGGCACCGCGGCGGTACGGCTCGGTCCCGGCGACCCGGTCCCGACACCGGCCGGCGACCGGCCGCTGGTGATCGTGGTACGCGACGCCCACCGGCACGCCTGGGTCCGCGAGCGTCTCGACGCCCTGCTGTCACGGCGCCCGGACGCGATTGTGGTGGAGATGGGCCTGCCGGGTCCCGTCGCCCCCGGGGCCGCGCGCATCATCACCCACGGCGCCACCGCCGCCTCCGGGCGGGCCGCCGCCGAGCTCCTGGCGGGCCGCGTCTTCGGCGCGGATCAGGTTCCGGCGGCCCAGACAAGCTCGTACTGAAGCGGGCCGGGCACGGCCAGGAACTCGCCGTACTCGCAGGCGAGCGGCGCGAGCTGCGAGGCGTAGCAGAGCACGGCACGCCGCTTGAGCGCCCACTCGCTCCCCTGCAACCGTAGCCGCGACTCGGGGCGGAGGCGGTAGCGCCCCGCGAGGGCACGGGCCTGTGCCCCGGCGGCCAGCGCCTCCTCGGCCGAGGGACCTCCCCACTCCCTGAGGGCGGAGGCGTAGGGCAGGTCGGCATAGATCCGGGTCTCCCGGGCACCGACCTTGTCCAGCACGTCGAGCGCCTGGTCGCGGACGGCCTCGTGGTCGGCGTTGCCTATCCCCATCGGGACCAGCACACGCGTACGCGGGGTGACATGCTCGGTCAGGAAGGTCTCCAGCCCGTGCAGCCGGAGCCCGGCCACCGGGGCGTCCGGATGGTCCAGCGCCACCTGGTCGACGCCGAGGACGGCGCACGCCCGCGCGTCCTCGGCGCGCCGCTCGCGTGCCGCCTCCTCGGCCGAGGCGAACCCGCAGAGCCGGTCCCAGGCCGACGGGGTCTCACCGGCCGCCCCGCCCAGCACCGTGACGATCACCGCCGACCCCGCGCGGCGGGCGAGCACCCCCGCCACCGACAGCGCCGCGTCGTCGAAGTGCGGCGAGACCACGATCGTGTCCCAGCTCATCCGGCTCTTCCCGCCCTGGCCAGGACGAGCCCGCGGCTGCCGCGCTTGCGCAGGTAGGCCAGGCCGTCGCAGACCGGTTCCAGCGTCGGCGGGGCGAGCTCCACCCGCTCGGCCACCCGCCAGGTGGACTGCCCCCGCAACCACGGCCAGACCCGCTCGTTCAACTGCCCGGACTCCAGCGCGACCAGCACCAGGTCGGTCGGCAGGTCGTCGAGCAGCGCCGGTTCCTGGTCGTAGTAGAGCATCTCGATCAGCAGGTACGCCGCCGCGGGCCGCTCCCGGCGAGCGGCCAGGTCCTCCAGGCTCTCGGCGAGCACCTCCACGCCCCCTTCCGGCCCGAGGGGGAAGCGCTCGGTCAGGCGGGCGCGGAAGCGGGGATTGGGCTCGGTCGCCTGGACCCGGTAGCCCTTCCCGGCCAGCCTCCGGGTCAGCTCGCCCTCGCAGGCCCCGACCTCCACCAGCGGTCCGTCCTGCGGTGAGCACCAGCGGGCGACCCAGGCCGCGGTCGCGTCCAGGCGCGCGCTCTCGTAGGCGGACCGCCCGAACTCCCATGGGTCATCGGCCACCGCGGCGTCCTCCCCCAGGCTGGAGATCAGCGCGTACAGGCGGTTGGCGCGGGCGGCGTCCGCGATGAAGAACCGCTCCACCGCCGGGACCCGGTCGGTGGTGACGAGCCGGTCGGCCACCCGGCTGCGCAGCAGCTCACCGGCCCGCCGGTTGATGAAGTCGATCTTCGCCTCGGCCTCCGCGCCGGTGACCGCGACCGCCTTCCCGGGGACGGTCTGCAGGAACGGGTTGTCACCGACCGAGTAGGTCACCGGCAGCGACGGCACGGCACGGGAGACGGTCCAGCCGAACCGGGCCCGGCGGATGCGGTGGTCGGCGGGCGAGTGGGTCCAGACCTCGCCGGGCGACTCGCCCAGCAGCGCCGCCACCTCATCGGGGGTGGGCAGATCCGCGGTGTTCCCACCGGGCTCCACGGCCGGCGCGAGCAGTTCCAGACGCTCTCGCAGCGACAGGCCTCCCGGCAGGTTCACGGACGCGCCCGCCTGGCCGATGAGCACCCGGACGTCCCGATCGGCGTGCTCGCGCAGGACGGAGATGAACTCCAGGGCGACGTCCTCGGCATGCAGCACGGCGATGACAGCCGTCATTTGTCCCCGATTCCTGATCACGAAAAGGTGTCTTTTTCATGACATTTCCGCGCCAGCATAGAGGATCTTGTCCGAAGCGCAATGACTCCCGGTCACCGAGAGCCGCCGAATCCACCGGACCCCGGGAGGCGGAGCGCAGGGGCCCGGCATCCGGGGACCGGGGATGCAAGGTCCGAAGACCGAGGATTCCGGCGCCGAGGAACCGGACGCGGACCCGGGAACGGGAACAGGGAACGAAGGAAACGGGACGAAGACCGGGACGCGGACCCGGAACGAGCCCGGGGACGGAGACAGAGACGGGGACGGGGACGGGGCTCAGGAGGCGAAGATCTCCTCCCGGGCCTGCTCCAGGGCGGCGATGACGGCGCCGCGCAGCACCGGGTTGCCGGTGACCTCGCTGGCCACCACCTGCGGCCGGACCGGGCAGATCCGGGCCACCGCCTCCTCGATCCGGGAGGTGAGCACGGCGCCCCCGGCCTGGCTGACCTCCCCGGCGAGCACCACGAGCCCCGGGTCGAGCACGACGCACACCGACGCCACGCCCAGCGCCAGCCGCCTGGCGATCTCGTCCAGCAGCGGCTCCCCCGGCTCTCCCGCCGCGACCGCGGCGGCGACGCACTCGGCGGCGTTCCCGCCCGCGAAACCGTACGCCCCGGCGAGCTCGACGATCGCCTCGGCGCTGACCAGCGACTGCAGGCCGCCCGCGAGCGACGGGAGCCTGCCGGGCACGGCCCGCACATCCTCCGCGAGCGGCACGCCGGGCACCGGCAGGTAGCCGATCTCACCGGCGCTGCCGGACCGGCCGCGGTGCAGCCGTCCGCCGAGCACGACGCCGAGGCCGATGCCGCGCCCCACCCACAGGAGCACGAAGTCGTCGGCCTCGCGGGCGGCGCCCAGCGTGCGCTCGGCGACGGCGACGAGGTTCACGTCGTTCTCGATCTTGACATCGCGGCGCAGGTCACGGGCCAGGGCCTCGTGGATGCCCTCGTGCCAGCCCGGCAGGTCGAAGGAGAACCGCACGTCCCCGGTCCGCGGGTCGACCACGCCCGGGGTGCCGATGACGACGGCCCGCAGCTTGGAGAGCGCGACCTTGCCCGACCGGCACGCCTTGACGACCGCGCTGTGCACGAGGGCGACCGGGTCGTCGTGCCCGTCCGGCGCGACATGGACCTCGGACACGATGTCCCCGTGAATATCGGCGATGGCGGTGGTGACGAATTCCGGGCCGACGTCAAGACCCGCCACATACGCGGAGGAGGAAATGACCCCATAAAGCGCGGCGTTGGGCCCGCGCCCCCCGGCCTGCTCCCCCGCGACCTCGACGAGGCCGCGCTCTTCCAGGCGGGCGAGCGTCTGGGACGCCGTCACCTTGGACAGCCCCGTGAGCTCCCCGATCTGCCCCCTTGTCAGCGGCCCGGAGGCGAGCAACAGCTCCAGCGCGGCCCGGTCGTTGATCTCCCTCAGCAGCCTGGGCACGCCAGGACGTCGCTCCATACGCATGCTCTCTTGTTCGCCGTTTCCCCGTCGCAATTACATTCAGGCAAGAATAGCGGTTCTATTCATTAATAAAGCTTCCTGATAGTTTAGCCCGGCGGCGGGGTCGCGAGGGGCCACGGGGGTGCCCCTCGCCCCGCCCACCACCTCCACCCCCGCCCCGGCGCAAGGCCGGAAAATCAAGGCTTGCGGCGCCGGGCCACCGCGTGGAACACTCGCGAAAACGGTAAAGGTTCTTTCCAATAAGACCCTTGCCGCGGGTGGCGAGGCAGGTCTCGACATGAACACCGTCAGCAGGATCGCAGCCGAATACACGGGCGCGCGGGCCCGGCGGGGTCCCGTGACCATGGGCCAGGCGAACATGGCGCGTTGCGTGCTCCGCGATCCGCCCCCGCACATGAACTTCCGCGTCACCAAGCGGCTCCCGGAGGCGACGACCATGAGCGCCGTGACCGGGGCGCTTGGGCGGCTGCTCACCCGGCACGAGGGACTGCGGACGACCATCCACGGTGCCATCCAGGTGGTGACCGCCTCCGGGGCTCTCCCCGTCGAGGTGCACGAGGCGGAGGCCGACCGCCTCGACGAGGTCGCCGAGCAGGTCGGCCTGCGGATGCAGGGGGCCAGGTTCGACCTGGAGGCCGAGCTCCCCATCCGGGTCGCCGTGATCACCGAGCGGGAGACTCCGCGCCTGGCGATCTTCGTTCTCCCCCACACCTCGGTGGACGCGATCAGCCTGGCCGTCGTCATGCGCGAATGGGAGCGCCTGATCAGGGGCGTCGCCGTCCCCGCGCCGTGCCCGACGCAACCACTGGACCTGGCCGCGGCCGAGAACGGCCCGGCCGGCCTGCGCCGCACCGCGGCGGCCCTGCGGCACTGGGAGAGCGGGCTGCGGCGGGCGCCGCAGTCCATGTTCGCGATCGACGAGGCGGCCGACCCGGACGCGATCCGCCCTCGGCTCCGGGTCCGCTCGGCGGTGGCCGCCGAGGCGCTGGACGCGGTCACCGCCCGCACCGGGGCCAGCCGCTCGGCGGTGACGCTCGCCGCCCTGGGCGTCCTGGTCGGCCTGCGGACCGTCCAGCGGACCTGTGTGATCGCCTCGCTGGCGAGCAACCGGATCCGCCCGGAACTGCGCGACTACATCGGGCCGCTGGCCCAGGACGCGCTGATGACCGCCGATCTCGCCGTGCCGACCTTCGACGACGCGGTGCGCCGCTTTCGCACCGCCTCACTCGCCGGATACCAGCACAGCCGTTTCGACTCCGGCGCGCTCTGGGAGGTGATCGAGGCGGTCGACGCCGAGCGGGGGGTGGACTTCGCCCGCGATTGTGTCTTCAACGACATGAGCGGCGTCACCGTCCCCGCGCCGGAGCCCGCGCCGTCCGCCGACGTCGAGTGCGCCTGGCTGCCCGAGGCCTCGCTGCCCGCGCACCTCGCGCTCTGGGCCGACCGGCTGGACGACGTGGTGGACCTGACATTCTGGATCGATCCGCGGGTCATGGACCGGGCGGAGGCGGAGGTCTTCGGACGCGGGCTCGTCCGGCTGCTGATCGCGGCGGGCGACCGGGTGATCCCCATGAACAACTTATCCGATATTTCAGGAGTTTCACCGGTTGAGTATGGGCCGAGGTGGGTCCACATCGATTCCTGCTGGGTGAACCTCGACGCGGTCGAGCGGCTGGTCGGCGAGGCCGTCAAAGGACGGCCCCACCGCGTGACGTACGAGCCCGGCACCGGCCTGATCTGCCACGTCACCTCCGGAACCCCCGCCGAGATCCATGCCGCCTGCCTCGCCCTGCTCCCGGGTCGCACCTCCGCGATGGCGCCGCACCGCTATGTCGTGCACGAGGAGGCACCCGGCGGTATGTCCTCTTTCGGGCCCGTCGTCACCGAGAGTGACGGGCGCGGCGCGGCCCGCCCCGGCCCGGGCGCATAAGGAACCAATAGCAGGCGGGATAATCGGTTACATGCGCCTATCCGCTCGTGTCGACTATGCCCTGCGTGCCGCTGCCGAACTCGCCGCCGCCGGTGAGGGACCTACCACGGTGGGCGAGCTCGCCAAGGAGCAGGACATGCCTCCGAAATACCTTGAGAACATCCTGCTCCAGATGCGCCGGGCGGGGCTGGTGCGTGGCCAGCGCGGCCCCGAGGGCGGTTACGTGCTGGCCCGCCCGCCGGCTGAGATCAGCCTGGCCGACGTGATCCGTGCCGTTGACGGCCCGCTCGCCAACGTGCGGGGCGAACGCCCCGAGCACGTCGGCTACCGGGGCCCCGCCGAGTCGTTGCAGCAGGTCTGGATCGCGCTGCGCGCCAGCGAGCGGGCGATCCTCGAAGAGGTGACCCTGGAGAACGTGGCCACCGGCGTCCTGCCCGACCGGGTCCGCGACCTGTCCGCCGACCCCGCCGCCTGGGACTGACCGTGCCGGTCCCGGCGGCCGCGCCGGCCGTGCGGCGTGCCCTCGCCCGGCGCCGCGCCCGAGGGTGACCCGGCGTCATGCCCGAGGGTGACGTCGTCTACCGCACCGCCCGGCGGCTCGGCCGGGCGCTCGACGGGCTTGCCCTGACCCGCTCGGACTTCCGCGTGCCGCGTCACGCCACGGCGGACCTGACCGGCCGGACCGTCCTCGCGACCGTCTCGCGCGGCAAGCACCTGCTCACCAGGGTCGAGGGCGGCCTGACGGTCCACACGCACCTGCGGATGGAAGGCAGCTGGCAGATCTCGCCCGCGGGCCGCGGCCTGCCCCCGGGCGACGTGATCCGCCTGGTGCTCGCGAACGCGCGGTGGCAGGCGGTGGGGGTCCGGCTGGGCATGGTCGACCTGGTCGCGACGGGCGAGGAAGAACGACTGGTCGGGCATCTCGGACCCGACCTGCTGGCGGCGGACTGGGACGAGGCGGATGAGGCCGAAGTCGTACGGAGGCTGGCACGGCGGCCGGAGACGAGCATCGGGGTCGCGCTGCTGGACCAGCGCAATGTGGCGGGGATCGGCACCATCTACCGGGCCGAGACGCTGTTCCTCGCCGGAGTGTCGCCGTGGCGGCGCGTGGGGACGATCGAAGACCTGGGAGTGATCGTGTCACTCGCGCGGCGGTTGATGAACGCGAACAAGGAACGCCCGGACAGGGCTACCACCGGCGACCTCCGTCCGGGACGGAGCATGTGGGTCTACGGCAGGGCCGGACGGCCTTGCCTACGCTGCGGGCATCGGATCAGTCGTGGGGAGATGGGGACACAGCCGCAGGAACGGTTGATCGTCTGGTGCCGTCACTGTCAGCCGGGCGAGCCGACCGGTTAGGCGGCGACCATGTCGTTGACCTCGGGGAAAACGGAGTCCGGCACGGTTTCGGGAATCGGCAGACGCTCACGCTCGGGAACGTCACCCGCCAGCACCGGGGCGTGCTGGAGCTCGGCCAAGGCGAACTGGTCGGAAACCTCACGGAGCACCTGCGAGAGCGGCACGCCCAGGGCGTTGCAGATCGACGCGAGCAGCTCCGACGAGGCCTCCTTCTGACCTCGCTCCACCTCGGACAAGTAACCCAGGGAAACCCTGGCCAGCGTGGAAACCTCACGCAAGGTGCGACTCTGGCGAACCCTCAGCCGCCGGAGCACGTCACCCAGCAGCTGACGCAGCAGGACCATCTGTCGCTCCCTCCCGGGCGCGGGCGTCTTCACAACACTCCGCGCGATCGGTTCGTGCCGCCCGTTCTTCGAACGCGACCCTTGGTACATACTCCTCGCCGTCATCATCGCTTGACCTTTACCTCACTCACAGTTCCACCGTACCTGTATCCACCGACACCGCGGCAGAGCATGGTGAGCATGTTCGCTGGGGACGTAACGCGGTAATCACCCGGAATGTTCCCCCAAGTTCGCCTCAAGCACACCTCTCAACAGGTCCACGGCCTCGTTCACCGTCTGTTCGCGGATCTCCTGGCGCGTGCCGGAGAGCCGCAGATCCCGGTGCCATACCCGCCCATCCGGACCGCTAACGGCCAGATGGACGGTGCCCACCGGTTTGCCGTCCTGCGGGTCGGGACCGGCGACACCGGTCGCGGCCAGGCCGTACGTGGCGCCGGCGAGCCGGCGGACGCCGGTCGCCATGGCGGCGGCGACCGCCGGGTGAACGGCCCCCTCGCGGTCGAGCAGGTCCGCCGGAACGTGCAGGAGGCGACGCTTGAGCTCGGTGGAGTAGGAGAGAACCCCGCCCAGGAAGGCCGCCGAGGCACCCGAGGGACCGGTGAGCGCCGCGCCGATCAGCCCCGCGGTCAGCGACTCGGCCACCGCCACCGTCTCACCCCGGCGGATGAGGAGCGAGAGGGCCTGGGTGGCCTGAAGGAGTCCGTGGCTCATCGCGCCCTCGCCCGCTTCGCGACCTGCCGCAGCTTGATCGCCCGGATCACGTAGTCGAGGCCGGTGCCGACGGTCACGACCACCGCCGCGCCCATGACGACCCAGCGGATCGGGCCGGGCGTGCCCGGCCAGATGTAGGAGACGATCGCGGCGATCTGCAGGACGGTCTTGACCTTCCCTCCGTAACTGGCCGGGATGACCCCGTGCCGGATGACCGCGAACCGCAGCGCGGTGACGCCCAGCTCCCTGCCGAGAATCACGGCGGTGACCCACCAGGGTAGCTCCCCCAGCACCGAGAAGCCGATCAGGGCGGCACCGATGAGGGCCTTGTCGGCGATCGGGTCGGCGATCTTCCCGAAGTCGGTGACCAGTCCGTAGCGGCGGGCCAGCTCGCCGTCGAGCAGATCGGTGAGCGAGGCCACCAGGAAGACCACCAGCGCGGTCACCCGCCAGCCGGATCCCGGCAGGAAAAGGCAGACCGCGAAGAAAGGAACCATCGCCAGACGTATCACCGTCACGACGTTGGCGATGTTCCAGGTGCTCACCTTGGGGCGCGTGGATGCCGCGGTCGGACCGGTGCCGGTGTCTGGCGTATCGGTCATACGATCTCCCGCCCCGGCGGCGCGCTCATGGTGCGGCCTTGATACGCGCGATCAAATCGACCCCCTCGGAGTCGACCACGACAGCCCGGACGATCTGGCCCGGGACCAGCCCGATCCCCTGGACCGTTACACAACCGTCGACCTCCGGCCCCTGATGGGCGGCGCGCCCCTCGTAACCGCCGTCCCCCAGATCCTCCTCGATGAGGACGTCGACCTCGGTGCCGATCCGCTCCTCGGCCCGCTGGGCCATGAGCTCCTCGGCCAGCTCGGTGAGCGCGGCCACGCGGGCGTCGACGGTCTCCTGGTCGAGTTTGCCCGGCAGGGAGGCCGCCTCGGTGCCCTCCTCGTCGGAGTAGCCGAAGACACCGATCACGTCGAGCCTGGCCTCCTCCAGGAAGCCCGTCAGCTCGGCGAACTCCTCCTCGGTCTCACCGGGGAAGCCCACGATGAAGTTGGAGCGCACGCCCGCCTCCGGGGCCAGGGCGCGGATGGAGCCGAGCAGTTCGAGGAAGCGGCGGGGGTCGCCGAAGCGGCGCATCCGGCGCAGCACCGACCCGCTGGCGTGCTGGAAGGACAGGTCGAAGTAGGGGGCGACGCCCTCGGTGGAGGCGATCATCTCCAGCAGCCCCGGGCGGAGCTCGGCGGGCTGCAGGTAGCTGACGCGCACCCGCTCGATGCCCTCGGTCGCGGCGAGCGCGGGCAGTAGCTTCTCCAGCGCCCGCAGGTCGCCCAGATCCTTGCCGTAGGAGGTGGAGTTCTCGCTGACGAGCACGAGCTCCCTGACGCCCTCTCCGGCCAGCCAGGCGGCCTCGGCGAGCAGTTCCTCGGGGCCGCGCGAGACGTACGCGCCGCGGAAGGCCGGGATGGCGCAGAAGGTGCAGCGCCGGTCACAGCCGGAGGCGAGCTTGAGCGAGGCCACCGGGCCGTCGCCCAGGCGCTTGCGCAGCGGCCGGGGGCCGCTGGCCGGGGCCACCCCCGCGGGCAGCTCCCCGTGGCCCGGGATGTTGGCCTTGGGGGCCGCGGCCCGCTCGGCCGGCGAGATGGGCAGCAGCGTCCGGCGGTCGCGGGGGCTGTGCGGCACGAGCGGCCTGCCCGCCAGCACGTCGTCGAGGCGCGCGCCGATCTCGGTGTAGTCGTCGAAGGAGACGACGGCCGCCGCCTCGGGCAGTGCCTCGGCCAGCTGGTCGCCGTACCGCTCGGCCATGCAGCCCGCGGCGACCACCTTGGCCCCGGAGTCGGCCGCGGCGAGCAGCGTGTCGATGGAGTCCTTCTTCGCGGAGTCGATGAAGCCGCACGTATTGACGACGACGACGTCCGGATCGTCGTCGCCCAGCTGCCAGCCGGCAGCTTCAAGACGGGCGGCGAGCTCCTCGGAGTCGACCTCGTTGCGTGCGCAGCCAAGTGTGATCAGCGATGCGGTTCGGCGGGATGACATGGTGCACACTACGGTATCGGGAGTTGGCCACCACCCGATGCACCTCCCCCCTATTCCCGCCCCCCGGCACCCGCCCTACCGGCTCTCCTTGGCCGTGGCGGCCGCGTAGGAGCGGTTGACGACCTGCCCGCTGCGCCCGGGGGCGCCGATGTTCTTCCCGTTCATCTGCAGGGAGACCGCTCCCCCGTCGGCGAAGATGACCCTCATTCTCTTCTTGGCCCGCAGGACGGTGCTCTTGCCCGCCTGCAGGACCCCGGCGAAGAGCCTGCGCCCGCTGGCGTCCTCGGCCTCGACCCACGAGGATCGCTGCGCCTTCACCTTCAGGACGACCACGTCGCTGTGCTTGCTCTTGGACATCGAGGTCGTCCGGCCCGGGGAGCCGGGCGCCGAGCCGGCCGGAGCCGGCGGCGAGGCCGGGGGCACCGAGGCGGGAACGACGTCGGCCGTCGGCGTGTCGCCGTCGCCGCCCATGGTCCGGACCACGCCGAACACGACGACGATGACCAGCGCGACCGCCATGGCCGTCGTCCAGTTGGGCGAGCGGCGCTCACGGATCTTGATGGGCGTGTCGGCCTGGAAGACGCTCGCGGCCCGGACCGGCAGCGGCACGCCGCCGTGCTGCTCGTCGTAGCGGTGCACCAGGGCCTCGGGATCGAGCCCGACGACCTTGGCGAGGTTGCGGATGTGCCCGCGGGCGTAGAAATCGCCCCCGCAGGCGGAGAAGTCGTCCCTCTCGATCGCCTGAATGATCACCTCGCGGATGCGCGTCCGCGCGCTCAGTTGCCCGACGGTCAGCCCCATTGACCGTCGCGCCTCCGCCAGATCGCCGCCAATGCCCATAGCGCACGCCCCCCAGCCCCCGACGCTGCGTAGTGACTCCCATTCAACCAGTAATCGGACGGAGAGTGCGCAGCGGGGTCGTCATTCTCCACGCAAGTCGGCCAGGAGCCCCGGAAGGTCATCAGGCTTGACCAGAACGTCCCTGGCCTTGGAGCCTTCGCTCGGGCCCACCACGTTCCGGCTCTCCAGCAGGTCCATCAGGCGGCCCGCCTTGGCGAAGCCCACACGGAGCTTGCGCTGGAGCATGGAGGTGGAGCCGAACTGGGTGGTCACGATCAGCTCGGCCGCCTGGATGAGCAGGTCGAGGTCGTCGCCGATCTCCTCGTCGATCTCCTTCTTGGAGGTGGCCGCGGCGGCCACGTCGTCGCGATATTCGACCGTCATCTGCGCCTTGCAGTGCGCGACGATCTCGGTGATCTCCTTCTCGGAGATGAACGCGTTCTGCAGGCGCATGGGCTTGCTGGCGCCCATCGGCAGGAAGAGCGCGTCGCCCTGGCCGACGAGCTTCTCGGCGCCCGGCTGGTCGAGGATGACCCGGGAGTCGGCCAGCGAGGAGGTGGCGAAGGCCAGGCGGGAGGGGACGTTGGCCTTGATCAGGCCGGTGACGACGTCCACGCTGGGCCGCTGGGTGGCGATGACCAGGTGGATGCCGGCCGCGCGGGCGAGCTGGGTGATGCGGACGATGGAGTCTTCCACGTCGCGGGGGGCCACCATCATCAGGTCGGCGAGCTCGTCGACGATCACCAGCAGGTAGGGGTAGGGCTGGTAGACCCGTTCGCTGCCGGGGGGCGGCACGAGCTTGCCCGAGCGCACGGCCTTGTTGAAGTCGTCGACGTGCCGGAAGCCGCTGGCGGCCAGGTCGTCGTAGCGGCGGTCCATCTCCCCGACGACCCACTCCAGGGCCTCGGCGGCCTTCTTCGGGTTGGTGATGATCGGCGTGATGAGGTGCGGGATGCCCTCGTACACGCTCAGCTCGACCCGCTTGGGGTCGACCAGCACCATCCGCACCTCGTCCGGCGTGGCGCGCATCAGGATCGAGGAGATCAGGCCGTTGACGCAGACCGACTTTCCGGCGCCGGTGGCGCCCGCGATGAGCAGGTGCGGCATCTTGGCGAGGTTGGCGACGATCGTACGGCCCTCGACGTCTTTGCCCAGCCCGACGATCATCGGGTGGTGGTCGGCCTGGGCCACCTGGGAGCGCAGGATGTCGCCCAGGGAGACGAGGTCCTTGTCGGTGTTGGGGATCTCGACGCCGATCGCCGACTTGCCGGGGATGGGCGACAGGATCCGAACATCAGCGGATTTGACCGCATAAGCGATGTTCTTGGTGAGCGCGGTGACCTTCTCGACCTTGACCGCGGGGCCGAGTTCGATCTCGTAGCGCGTGACCGTCGGGCCCCGGGTGAAACCGATCACCTGCGCGTCGATGGTGAACTGCTCCAGCACGCTGGTGAGCGCGTTGACCACGACCGTGTTGGCCTTCGTCTGCGGCTTGGGCGCGCTGCCGGGACGCAGCAGCTGGGCGTCGGGCAGGGTGTAGGGCCCGGCCTGCGGCGAGAGCACGAGCTGCTCGACCTTGCGCGGCGCCGGAGTCGGCACGGGCGGCTCGGGCCTGGCGGCCTGCGGCTCGTCCTCCTCCGCGACCAGGCCCGGAACGATCTCCGGGGAGTGGTCGGCGAGCTTGTCCGCCTGCGACTCGGTGACCACGGGCGTGTCGTACGGCTTGACGGTGTCGCCCGTCTCGGATCCGCCGGCGTCCGGCTTCTTCCGGGGGGTGGACCGCTTCCTGGGCGTGCGCGGCCGCGCCGGGGCCTCGCGGTTGAAGAGCATGTGCCGGATCTCCGCCAGCCGTTCGGGGATCCGGTGCACCGGCGTCGCGGTGATCACCAGCACCCCGAAGCCCGACAGGATCAGGAGCAGCGGGATGGTGACGAAGGCGGGCAGAATGCTGGCCGGCGGCGCCGCGACGATGAAGCCGATCATGCCCCCCGCGGCCGACACCCTGTCCATGCCGTCCGCGGGGCCGCCCGACGGGTACGGCGTGTCATGGATGACGTGCACGACGCCGAGCACGCCGACGGTGAGGGCGGACCAACCGATGATCATCCGGCCGGTGTCGGCGTTCTGGTCCGGATGGCGCAGCAGTCGCCAGGCCAGCAGCACCAGCAGGATCGGGATCAGCCACGTCAGCGACCCGAAGACGCCGCGCATGACCGCGTCGACCACGCTGGAGACCGTGCCGGTGCTCTCTCGCCAGGTCATGGCCGCCAGCACGATCGCCCCCGCGAACACGGCCAGGCCGAGCCCGTCGCGGCGGTGCACGGGGTCGAGCTCGCGGGCGTTCTGCCCCAGGGCCCGCGCCGCGCTGCCGACGCCTCCGGCGAGGAGCATCCAGATCCCCACGAACAGCTTGCCGATCATGGTGAAGACCCAGCCGATCGGGTCGGGCTGCGCCCGGGCGGGCCTGCGGGCCGGGGCCGCGCCCTTCACCCGGGCGGTGGACACCCGCCGGGTGGAGGGAGTGCGGGCCGAGGGAGACCCGGACCGGCCAGAGGACCCCTTGCCGGAGGGCTTGCCTGAGGCGCCTTTAGACGTACGGGTGGCCATGCTAACGAGGCTAACGAGGCGGGTGGTGAATCGCGGGGAGGCACGCCGGAGCGGACCCGCTCCCACCGGCCCCGGAACCCACCTCACACAATCGGTCAATAGCCCGTGAACAGCGACAAACACCCTAAAGGCATCTATTCACCCCAAGGAAAGCGCATTCCATTCTATGTATTGACATTGCGTTTCATGTAGTAGAACCTCCTCACCAACAGGGCGTTGGGAGGAGACGCATGTCCACACTCGACTGGCTCGTTCTGGGGTCGTATTTCCTTGTCATGGTCGGCATCGGGGTGTGGTCGAAGAACCGCATCA
The DNA here is from genome assembly GCF_039534445.1 of Streptosporangium fragile. NCBI lineage: Bacteria > Bacillati > Actinomycetota > Actinomycetes > Streptosporangiales > Streptosporangiaceae > Streptosporangium > Streptosporangium fragile. The sequence goes on from NZ_BAAAVI010000107.1 coordinate 20,045, forward strand.
AGACCGTGGTCGACTTCTTCACCGCCGGGGGCCGCATCCCCTGGTGGCTGTCCGGCATTTCGCACCACATGTCGGGCTATAGCGCGATCATGTTCGTGGCGTTCGCCGCCGTCGCCTACCAGTACGGGCTCGCCATGTACGTCTGGTGGGCCTTGACGATCGGTCTCGGCGTGGGCGTCGGCGCCTTCGTCTGGGCGGCCCGGTGGAACCGGCTCCGCTCGAAACACGGCGTGGTCTCCCCCCTGGAGTACCTCGCCCGGCGCTACAACCTGCCGACCCAGCAGGTGCTGGCCTACAGCGGCGCGCTGCTGAAGGTCGTGGACATCGCGGCCAAGTGGGTGGCGATCGCCATCCTGCTGCGGGGCTTCGCGGGGATCCCGATCCAGTGGGGCATCCTGATCACCGGGGCCGTCACGCTGGTCTACATCACGGCCGGGGGCCTGTGGGCGGACGTGCTGACCGACTTCGGGCAGTTCATCATCCAGGGCGTCGCCGGCGTCGCCATGTTCATCGCGATCATGGCCCACCTGGACGGCGTCGCCACACTCTGGACGATGTGGGACAAGCTTCCCGAGGGGCACGGTGACCCCTTCAACGGGCCCTACACGGCGACGTTCTTCCTCGCCCTGCTCTTCATCAAGACCTTCGAGTACAACGGCGGCATGTGGAACCTCGCCCAGCGCTACATGGCCGCCCCCTCGGGCTCGGAGGCCAAGCGCTCGGCGCTGCTGTCAAGCGTGCTGTGGCTCGTCTGGCCGCTGATCCTGTTCATCCCGATGTTCGCCGCACCGCTCATCGTGCCCGGCCTGGCCGACGCCGAGCAGGCCTACGTACGGCTGGCGCAGACCCTGCTGCCGCCCGGCGTGATCGGCCTGGTGCTCGCCGGCTTCTTCTCGCACACGATGGCCATGGTCGCCTCCGACGCCAACGTGATCTCCTCGGTCATCACCAGGGACATCGCCCCGGTGATCGTCCGCCGGGTGCGCGAGCTGACCGCCCGGGCCGAGCTGACCTTCGCCCGGGTGACCACGTTCGTCTTCGTGCTGATCAGCATGGTGATCGCGATCTCGACCGAGGGCCAGGGCGTCGTACTGAAGATCGTCGTGGACCTGGTCGCGGCGACGATGGGGCCGATCTCGATCCCGCTGATGCTGGGCATGCTGCCGTGGTTCCGGCGGAGCGGCCCCACCGCGGCGATCGTCTCCTGGGCCGCCGGCCTGGGCGTCTGGGCGTACGTGAAGTGGATCCTCGAGGCCAAGGACACCGCGATGGTGGTCGGGGTGCCGCTGGTGACGTCGCTGGTGCTGTACGTGGCAATCGGGCTCCTGAAGCCGGAGAACCGCGCCGACCGCGACGCCCTCGTCGACTCCCTGGCCACCGACCCCGAGCCGGAGCGGGCGGGCACGCCCGGCTGACGCACCTGTGCCCGCCCGCAACGGGCCCCCACGCACGGGGCGGGCACGGGACGGGCCCACCGCGGGGCGCGCGGCTGACGCGCCGGCTCGCCGCGGGGCCGCCGTGCCCGGGAACAGGC
>NZ_BAAAVI010000108.1:0-18802 GCF_039534445.1 Streptosporangium fragile
GACGCAGCCGCCAACGTCAACGCCGACGCCAACCTCAACGCGGACGTGAACGCCGGTGCCAACCTCGACACGAACGTGAACGTCGGCCTCAACGCGGACGCCGACACCCGCGCCGACGGCTGCCTGATCATCATCGGCTGAACCCGCTGAACCTGGCAGAGCCCTTCACGACAGTGAGGGGCTCTTCCCATGTGCCGACCGGTCCGGCGTGCGAGAACAGGGCTAGTGCGTGTGCACCACGTCGCGGGTCTCGGCGAAGTGGCAGGCGCTCGCGTGCCCGGTGCCGGGCCGGATCTGCAACGGCGGTTCCTGGGTCGCGCAGATGTCCTGTGCCTTCCAGCACCGGGTGCGGAAGCGGCAGCCCGAGGGCGGGTTGGCCGGGGACGGTGGGTCACCCTGCAGGATGATCCGCTGACGCCGCCCCCGGCTGTCGGGGTCGGGCACCGGTACGGCCGAGAGCAGGGCCTGGGTGTACGGGTGGACGGGGCGGTCGTAGATCTCGGTGTCCTTGCCGAGCTCGACCACCTTGCCCAGATACATCACGCCGACCCGGTCGGAGATGTGGCGGACCACCGACAGGTCGTGCGCGATGAAGATGTAGGCCAGACCGAACTCGTCCTGTAGCCGCTCCAGCAGGTTGACGACCTGCGCCTGGATCGAGACGTCCAGCGCCGACACCGGCTCGTCGCAGACGATGATCTCCGGCTGGAGCGCCAGCCCGCGGGCGATGCCGATGCGCTGGCGCTGACCGCCGGAGAACTGGTGCGGGTAGCGGTTGACGTGGTCGGGGTTGAGCCCCACGACCTCCAGCAGTTCCTGCACCTTGCGACGGCGGTCGCCCTTGGGGACGACCTCCGGGTGGATCTCGAACGGCTCGCCGACGATGTCGCCCACGGTCATCCGGGGGTTCAGCGAGGTGTACGGGTCCTGCATGACCATCTGGATGCTGCGGCGGACCTGTTTGAGCTCCCGGCCCTTGAGCCCGCCGCCCTTGGGGTGGAAGATCTCCCGGCCGTTGATCCTCACCGATCCCGAGGTCGGTCGCTCCAGCGCCATCAGCAGCTTGGCCAGCGTGGACTTGCCGCAGCCCGATTCGCCCACGATGCCGAGCGTCTCGCCGCGGCGCAGGTCGAAGGAGACCCCGTCGACGGCCTTGATCGCGCCGATCGGCTTCTTCAGCAGGACGCCCTGGGTCAGCGGGAAGTGCTTGACCAGGTCGCGAACCTCGAGGACCGGCTCACCCGTGGCTGCCATCGAGGACCTCCCTCCAGTAGTGGCACGCGCTGCCGCGCGTCGGCCCGATCTCGTAGAGCGGGGGCGTGTCGGTGACGCAGTCGTCCTGACGGTACGGGCACCGGGGGTGGAAGGAACAGCCCGGGGGAATGTCGAGCAGGTTCGGCGGCATGCCCTTGATGGCGTACAGTTCCCGGCCCTTCCGGTCGACCCTGGGGATCGAGTTCAGCAGGCCCTTGGTGTACGGGTGGGCAGGCGCCCGGTAGATATCGCGCACCGGGGCGTTCTCCACGATTCGCCCGGCGTACATGACCGCGATCTTGTCGGCCACGTCGGCGACCACACCGAGATCATGGGTGATCAGGATCAGGCCCATGTCGCTCTCGCGGCGCAGTTCGGCCAAAAGCTCCATGACCTGGGCCTGCACCGTCACGTCGAGCGCGGTGGTCGGCTCATCGGCGATCAGCACCTCCGGGTCGAGCGCGATCGACATCGCGATCATGATGCGCTGGCGCATACCCCCGGAGAACTGGTGCGGGTAGTCGCGCACCCGCTGCCTGGCGCCCGGGATGCGGACCCGGTCCATCAGCTCGACCGCCTTCTTCTCGGCGTCGCGCTTGGACATACCGCGGTGTACCCGGAACATCTCCCCGATCTGGGCACCCACGGTGAACACCGGGTTCAGCGCGGAGAGCGCGTCCTGAAAGATCATCGCGACCCGCTGGCCACGGATCCGCGTGCGGGACTCCTCGGGCAGCTTGAGCAGGTCCGTGCCGCGGAAACGGATCTCGCCCCGGGGGATGCGAGCCGGCGGGGAGTCGAGGATGCCCATGATCGCCTGCGCGGTCACCGATTTGCCCGAGCCGGACTCGCCGAGCACGGCGAGAGTCTCGCCCGGGTTCAGCGAGTAGCTGACCCCGTTGACGGCCTTGACCACACCCTGCCTGGTCACGAACTCCACATGCAGGTCGTCGACGGCCAGCAGCGGCCCGTCGGCGTGGGTTCCCCTGGCCGGCGGCATCGGCGTCGAGGTCTTCTTCACAGGTCCCCCTAGCGCAGCTTCGGGTCGAGGGCGTCGCGCACGGCGTCACCCAACATGATGAAGGCCAACACGGTCAGGCTGAGGAACAACGCCGGGAAGAGCAGCGGTCCCGGAGCCTCCAGGAAACGCTCCCGGGCGTCGGAGATCATAAGACCCCACGAGATGTCGGGCGAGCGCAGTCCCACGCCCAGGAACGACAGGCCGGCCTCGGCGGCGATGAACCCACCCAGGTTGATCGTGGCCACCACGATCACCGACGCGACCGCGTTCGGCAGGATGTGCCGGAACATGATCCGCGGCGCGGAGGCGCCGAGCGCCCGCGCCGCCACCACGTAGTCCTGACTCTTGGCGGTGATCACCGCGGCCCGCATGATGCGGTACGTCATCGGCCACGCCAGCACGGAGAGCGCGAGTATGACGGTCCACACGTTGCCCGTGCGGAAGACCGCCAGGATGAGCAGCGCGCCGAGGATGGACGGGATCGCGAAGAAGATCTCCGTGATCCGGGAGAGCACGGTGTCCAGGCCGCCGCCCGTGAAGCCGGCCAGCAGGCCGAGGAGACCACCCACGAGCGCGGTGACGACGGTGGCGGTCAGGCCGACCACGATCGAGTTGCGGGCGCCGTGGACGGTGCGGGCGTAGACGTCGCAGCCGAGGTTGTCGGTGCCGAACCAGTGGGCGCCGCTGACGCCCTGCCGGGCCTGGGCGAGCTGACAGGTGGTGGCGTCGTAGGGGTTCACCGAGGTGAACAGCGACGGGAACAGCGCCATGGTGAGCAGGACGCCGATGAGGACGGCGGAGGCGATGAAGAGCGGCCGGCGACGCAGGTCGTACCAGGCGTCGGTCCACAGGCTCGCGGCCCGGGACGACCGGGGGGCCCGGGGAACTCTGCCTCTCCTCAGCCTTCCCGGCCTGCCGTGCTTGCCGCGCCGGCCTCGCCTGACCTGCTTGGCGGCCGGGGCAAGGGTGTCACTCATAGCGGATCCTCGGGTCGAGCACGGCGTAGAGCAGGTCGACGACCAGGTTCGCCAGGATGTAGATCAGCACCAGTACGGTCACGATGCCGACGACCACGGACTGCTCGCGCAGGTAGACCGAGCTGAACAGCTGCTGGCCGATCCCCGGCAGGTTGAAGATCGTCTCGGTGATCACCGCACCGCCCATCAGCACGCCCAGGTCGGCGCCGAGGTACGTGACCAGTGGGATCAGCGCGTTGCGCAGCGCGTGCCGCCCGACGACCCGGCGCCGGGACAGGCCCTTGGCCACCGCGGTGCGGATGTAGTCGGTGCGGAGGATCTCCGCCAGGCTGTTGCGGGTCAGGCGGGTGAGGTAGGCGATCGACGTCCCGGCGAGCACGAAGCCGGGCAGCAGGTAGCTGCGCCAGCCCTCCGCCACGCCCGCGACGGGGAACAGGTCGATCCCGGCCTGCCTGAGCCGCACGCCCAGCAGCAACTGGAGTACGAAGCCGGTCACCAGCACGGGAATGGAGATCAGCACCAGCGTGGCGGCGAGGACCATCGAGTCCTGGGCCCTGCCGTGGCGCAGCGCCGCGTACAGGCCGAGGCCCACCCCGATGACCGCCTCCATCACCAGGGCGGTGACCGCCAGGTTGACGGTCACCTGGAACTTGCCGGCCATGATGTCCGTGACCGGGACGCCGGCGAAGGTGGTGCCGAAGTCGCCGCCGAACAGGCCCGTGAGGTAGTGCCAGTACTGCACCAGGAACGGGTCGTTCAGGTGGTACTGCTCACGCAGGACGGCGACGACGTTGGGGTTCACGCGTTTCTCGCCCGCCAGCGCCGCGATGGGATCACCGGGAAGCGCGAAGACGATGGCGTAGATGAGCAGGGTGGCGCCCAGCAAGACAGGGATCGCCTGGATCAGGCGCCGGATGATGTAACGGCCCATTCAAGTCTCCCGTACGTGCCCGCGGCGGCTCTCCGGGCCCCGCGGGTCGCGCGGCGGTCCCGGGATCCGCCCCGGGCGGTCCGTGGGCCGGGCTGGGCCCGGCCCTGCGGCCGTCAGACGGCCTTCTCGACCTTCTCCCACTCGACCTGGTTGAGCAGGTTGATCTTGACGCCCTTGACGTTCTGGGAGAACGCGGCATTGGTCCGGTAGAAGTACACCGGGATGTACGGCAGTTCCCTGATCAGGATGTCGTCGGCCTTCTGGTAGTACTTCAGGCCCTCCCGCTGCGTGGGAGCGCTGTCGCCCTTGGCGAGGAGGTCGTCGAACTCCTTGTTGGACCAGCCCGCGTAGTTGGAGCCGGTCTTGATCGCGACGGTGGAGAAGACCGGGGTCAGGTAGTTCTCCGCCGACGGGTAGTCGATCGCCCAGCCCATGCGGAACATGCCGCCGTAGGTCTTCTTGTCGAGCTCGTCGAGGATCGTGGCGAACTTCTCGAACGACCTGACCGTGACCTTGACCCCCAGGTTGGCACGGAGGCTGTTGGCGACGGCCTCGATCCATTCCTTGTGCGGGCCGTCGGAGTTGTAGCCCAGTTCCAGCGTCGCCGGGCCGTTGTTGGCGGTGTACTGCGCCCTGGCCTTGACCGGGTCGTAGACGCAGACCGCGCAGGCGCCGGGGCGGTAGCCCTCCAGCAGCGGGTTGATGAAGTCGTCGGCCGGGGCGCGGGTGCCGGAGAAGACGGTCTCGGCGATCGTCTTGCGGTCGATGGCCATGGAGATGGCCTCGCGGACCTTCACGTTCGCGTACGTCTTGTTGTACTGGATCGGGAAGCCGATGTAGCCGACGCCGGCGTCCGCCTCGTCCATGTAGCGCTCGCCGAACTCGGATTTGGCCCGGGCGATCGCCGACGGGGGCAGCGAGTCGTGGATGTCGAGGTTGCCCGCGGCCAGGTCGTTGAACGCGGTCTCCGAGCTGGTGTAGAGGACGAACTGGAGCCTGTCGAACTTCGGCTTGGCACCGGGGAACTTGTCGTAGCGGACGAGGTCGATCGTCTGGTCGGTGCCCTTGTTGTACGGCTTCTCGAACCGGAAGTAGCCCTGGCCGATCGGCTGCTTGGCGTACTCCTCGGTGATCTTCCCGTCGGGGCCGAAGGCGCCCTCGGGCAGCGGGTAGAACGCCGTGTACCCCAGCATCGTCTTGAACTGCGAGAACGGCGTGCTGAGGGTGACCTTGAAGGTGGTCTCGTCGACGACCTTCAGGCCCTTCATCTCCTTGGTGGAGACGACCTGACCCTCACCCGGGTTGAGGTCGGCCCAGCCCTCGATGCGGCTGAAGAAGCCGTTGGCTCCCTGCGCGTTGTCCTGGTTGGCGGCGTAGTTCCACGCGTCGACGTAGTTCTGCGCGGTCAGCTTGTCGCCGTTGTGCCACGTGTAGCCGGGCTTGATCTTGATCGTCCAGACCCTGTTGTCCCGGCTCTCGATCGACTCGGCGACGTCCTCGACGACCTGCTTGTTCTCGTCGTAGCTCACCAGCGGCGCGAAGACCGCGGCCAGCACCTCGGAGCCCTCCGACTCGGTGGTGTCACCCGGATAGAAGAGCTTCTGCGGCTCGCCGAGCTCCATGCGCACGGGCTGGCCGGCCCCGGCCGTCCCCCCGCCCGTGGAGGTCGCGCCGCCGCACGCGGCCAGCGCGAGGGCGAGCAGCGCGGCGCCGGCGGTGATCCGCGCCCCCTTAGTAACACGCATTACGGTAAATCCTCCCTGTGCAGGCGGGTATCGACGCTGAGCCTCCACGGTTCCGGGCAGCGCCGAGAAGGAATTCATGGCTTCCTGATCCCCGCCGCCTCGGCCGCACACTGACACCACACCAGTCGGACGCGACTGTCCCGCACCGCTTCACATCGACCTGCCTCTGTGATGTTGCAGTTCGGTCACGCATGGACCTGCTCGACGCCACGCGTTTGCCGGTGCGCCCGAGCCAAGCTCTTGAATGTCCACAAAGAGGACATTGGGGCATACGCAGGACATGAACGGTCACGTCAAAATACCTCTGTACGGAGAGTGGTCGCATCCGTTGCCCGCAGACGACCCGGACCTGGGCTACCGTTGACCGGGTCGCAGGAGAGCCGGTGGCTCGCAGGCGAACCGCACAATTGCCCTGGAACCTCTTAGCTGGAGATCCCGTCCAATGTGTGCGGCGGGTCACCGCCGTAGGCACTTCATCCACTCGCATCCAATAGAGTCCTTGCCATGAGCCAGCCGGAATCCGCGACCGCGGACGCCCAGGCGGGCGGCCCGATGAACGGCACCCCCACGCAGGGGCAGGAGCCGCTGGCCAAGCTCGCCGAGCGATACGGACTTCGGCGTGCCATCGCACGCCCTAGTCTGCCCGTCTACCTGCGCCAACTGTGGGAACGACGGCACTTCATCACGACGTACGCCACATCGCGGAACGTCTCGAAGTACAGCAATTCAGCCCTGGGCCAGCTCTGGCAGGTCCTGACGCCGCTGCTGAACGCCGCGATCTACTGGCTGATGTTCGGCCTGATCCTGGGCGCGGACAAGGGGATCACGAACTACCCCGCGTTCCTCATCACCGGAATGTTCGTCTTCACCTACACCCAGCGCTCGGTGAGCAGCGGCGCCAAGTCGATCTCCGGCAACCTGTCGCTGATCCGCGCCCTGCACTTCCCGCGCGCGGCGCTCCCGTTCGCCTACACGATCCAGGAGTTCCAGCAGCTCCTGATCTCCATGGGTGTGCTGATCGCGCTGGTGCTCGTCACCGGCGAGATGCCCACGTGGTTCTGGCTGCTCATCCCGGTCGCCCTGCTCCTGCAGACGATGTTCAACGTCGGCGCCAGCCTGGTCCTGGCCCGGGTGGGCGCCTCCGCCCGCGACCTGAACCAGCTGCTGCCCTTCATCATGCGCACCTGGCTGTACGCCTCCGGGGTCTTCTTCTCCATCGGCGACAAGGTCTCGGGCCCCGACGGCGCCGGCCTGCCGCAGTGGGTCGCCGACATCATGTACTTCAACCCGGCCGCCGCGTACATCGAACTCATGCGAGACCTGCTCATGCAGACCCATGAGCCTCGGCCGTATATTTGGGCGGTCTGCGTATTCTGGGCGGTGTTCGCTCTGCTCGGCGGCTTCTGGTACTTCTGGCGAGCCGAGGAAAAGTACGGCCGTGGCTGAGTTGACCGAGGAGCAGTCCCGAGTGAAGGCCGAGGAGCCCGCCGTCCCCAGCACGGACGTGAGGGTGCACCCCAACCCGGAGCCCGCCCGCAACAGCCGTGAGGGCACTCCCACGGTCATCGTCGACGACCTGCACATCATCTACCGGGTCTACGGCGCGGCCAGCGACGCGGAGAAGGGCAACGCCGCCAACGCCCTCATGCGCCTCGTCAAGCGCCAGGGGCGGCCGCAGATGAAGGAGATCCACGCCGTCCGCGGCGTGTCCTTCGTGGCCCGCCACGGCGACGCCATCGGCCTCGTGGGACGCAACGGCTCCGGCAAGTCCACGCTGCTGCGGGCCATCGCCGGTCTGCTGCCCCCGCACTCCGGCGCGGTCTACACCGACGGCCAGCCCTCCCTGCTCGGTGTGAACGCCGCACTGATGCGCGAGCTCACCGGCGAGCGCAACATCGTGCTCGGCTGCTACGCCATGGGCATGAACCCCGCACAGGTCAAGGAGAAGTACGACGACATCGTCGACTTCTCCGGCATCGGGGAGTTCGTGCAGTTCCCCATGTCGACCTACTCCTCGGGCATGGGCGCCAGGCTCCGCTTCGCCATCGCCTCGGCCAAGTCCCACGACGTGCTGCTCATCGACGAGGCCCTGGCCACCGGCGACCGCGAGTTCCGGCGCAAGAGCCAGGACCGCATCAAGAAGATGCGCGAGGAGGCGGGCACGGTCTTCCTGGTCGCGCACAACCTCGACGTGATCGAGGAGACCTGCAACCGGGTGATCTGGCTGCACAAGGGCAAGATCAGGATGGACGGTGACCCGAAGACGGTGCTCGCCGCCTACAACAAGGTCTGATCGCAGGGCAAGATGAGGAACGACCGACAAGACGTTCCTCAACGGAGGTGAATCGTGTCCTCGCGGCCACCGATCCCATATGACTTCCTGCCCCCGGTTCCCGCGCTGAACGTCGAGAGCGACGACGTCCGCGACGGCGAGCGCATGTCCGAGCGGCACGTGTTCGACGGCTGGGGCGCGGGCGGGCAGAACGTCTCGCCCCACCTGCGCTGGTCCGGCGCCCCCGAGGGGACCCTCAGCTACGCCGTCACGTGCTTCGACCCCGACGCCCCCACCGGCAGCGGGTTCTGGCACTGGCTGCTGTACGACATCCCCGCCGACGTGACCGAACTGCCCGCCGGCGCCGGCGCGGCCGGCGGCGTGGGCGTGCACGGCCGCAACGACTACAGCATCAACGCCTACGGCGGCGCGGCCCCGCCCCCCGGCTACCCGCACCGCTACATCTTCGCGGTGCACGCCCTCGACGTGGAGAAACTCGGCGTGGAGCACGACGCCCCGCCCGCCGTGGTGGGTTTCAACATCACCGCCCACACCCTGGCCCGCGGCTACATCGCGCCGGAGTACGAGAGCTGAGCTGTGTTGGCCGGCGACGCTGCGCGTCGCGGCTCGGGTGCTCTGATCCGGCTCCTTCCCTCGTCGCGCGTCCGCTTCGCTCCCGCGCTCCTCAGTCCAGTCACCGGCGCACCCTCGCGGGCTCCTTCGCTCCTCAGTCCAGTCGTCGGCGCGTCCGGACGGAGTACCTCGGGGCAGAGGGCATAGGTGCGTCCCCGCGGGCGCAGCGGCGACGCTGAGACGTCGTGGGTCAGGTGTCTGGCCCGGTGACTTCCCTTGTCGCTCCTCAGCGCAGTCACCGGCGTGCCTTCGCGGGCTCTGCACCCCGGTCCGGTGGGCGGCGCGTTCTCATGAGGGCGCGCCGGGGGAAGGTCAGGGGCTGGCGGCACGGCGGTGTGACTCGCGGGGCAATCGACTGACAGCGTGTTCGGTGTTCCGGTATGATTCGAACGTTGTTTCGATCCGAGGAAGCCGTCATGGAGTGGGGGCGCGCGATGCGAGAGCTGTCGACCGCGATCGACCACCTGGCCGTTGAGGACCCATCAGAGATTCCCCGTCTCCAGCTCGCCGAGCAGCTCATCGAGCTGCACTGGCAGATGGCGAGACTTCAGGCAGAGATCGCTCGTCGCACCTCCGTGAGAGGTCCGGGCCTCTGAGACAGCGGAAACCGGCCGGTGCGCACCGGCCGGTTTCCCTGCTGTCGTGACCCTCCGGCCTCCATCCGCCTCAGCGGCCGTCCGGTCCCTCACCGTCGGTTACTCGGCGGCAACCTTGACCATGGGCATCCCGGCGTCGGCCACGCGGGCCGCGGTGCCAGTGATGGCTCGGGCGCCCTCCGCGGCGGCCCCGCGCACCAGCGGGGAGATCTCGTCGACGGCGGCCGGGCGGGCGACCGGCTCGACCGCCCCGGCGGGCAGAGTGAGATCCCCGGAGAAGAGAGGGTTCGCCGGCGGAGCCACGGAGCCCGCCGGCTCGATGTCCGGGGAAACGGCCCGATCCAGCGCACCGTTGAGGTCGGTGGCCTCGGCCCGCTTCTTGACGAGACGCTCCACGGGCTCGGTGGAGATCCGGCCGGTCCGGGCGGCCCGCGTGACCATGTCGGTCAGGTCGCCGGTCGTGCCGGTGAGCCCCCGGGTGCCCTCGACGGCCTCGGCGACCCGGTGCGTGCCCCGGGTGACGCCCGTCAGCGGGCCGTCATGGGGGAGATCGTCCGCGGAGACGGCGAGAAGCCTCTCCATCGCCTCGGAGGACGACATGGCCGTCCCGCCGGAGGGGACTGCGACCTCGACCCCCGGGAGACCGTTCAGCGCCTTCTGGCCGCCGGCCAGACCGGCGGCGATTTCCTCGACGGTCATGGTGACGTCGGAGGGCACCGGGTCGTTCGTGACGTCGCGGGTCTGCGCCTGGGCAGGCACGCAGACCGCTGCCACGAGGCCGAACGCCGCCGCGGACACAACCGTTGTGATGATTCGCTTCATGATCGCCTTCCAGCATGTGATGAGCCCGCGTGATTTCTCTGAACGAGCGGGAAAAGGCGGGCCCGAGACCCCGAATCACCGGCGGGTACGACGTGGAGGTTTTTCAAAGCGCACCGGCCGGAAGCTGCTTCGGCATTTCTATCACCGCCGTCGGCGGGTCCCCGTCCCGGCCGTGAAGATCACATTACCTTCGGCCACCGGGGCTGGAGCCCCAGAATGGCTGTGCCGGACGGTCTCCGAAGCTCGCCCGGCACGACGGAAAAAAGAGAAACAGCACCGTAGATGATTACGGCATATCACTCTTTATCCGGCGAAAATCTCCGAGATCAAGAGTGTGTTCACGCAACGGAAAGGGCAATCCACGAGGAAAGAGGCGGGAAAGGAAGGCCGCGGGCCGCGACGCCAGATTTTCCGTTCGCCGGGCACCCGCTTGACCCGGTGAATCGGCCGGGGCAAGCGGATACCCGGCAAATCGGCCCGGCGCCCGTTCGGCCGGATATCGACCGGCACACCGGTGCGGGCCGGACCGGCAACCGCCGCGACGTGACCGCCGCGGTCCCGGAACGCTCGAAGGGCGTGAAGAACACGGAAGACCCGGCGGGCTCAGCGGGATCGAAACGCTCCGAGATCGACGACCGGATCGCGGAGGCGTCATCGACCACCCCGATCAGCGGTCCTGCCGACCGCGCCGGTGGAGAGGATCCCGGCGACGGCGACCTCCACCGCGGGCGAGTCCGCCTCCCGGCAAGTTCGCATGCGAAGAGTTATCGCGATATATCTTGATTCGACATACACTCGGACTCATGAGCCCCCAGGATCCCACTCCACCGATCTTCCCGGACCGCGCTCCGCGTGCCTCGGTTCCGGCCTCGCGCGCCTCCGGAGATGGATCCGCCCTGCGTTCCCCGGCCACCTCCCCTGCCCCGCACATGCCCGATCCCCCTCGTGCGCCCGTCCCCGCTCCGCCCGTCTCCACGCCGCACCCGCCCGGCCGGGCCCTGCGCGCGTCCGACGCCGACCGCGACCGGGTGGCCGCCGTGCTGAGCGAGGCGTTCGCCACCGGGCGCCTGACCAGCCTGGAGCACGCCGACCGCCTGGAGGCGGCCTACGCGGCGGTCACCCTGGACGACCTCATCCCGATCACCCAAGACCTGCCCGACGTGACCACCTCCGCCACCGTCACCGCCGGCAGGCAGGAGGTGGGCGCCCTGTTCAGCAAGGTCGTCCGGGGCGGGCGCTGGCTCGCCGGCCGGCACACCCGGCTCAGCGCCACGTTCGGCGCGCTGATCGTGGACCTGTCCGAGGCTGTGCTTCCCGGCCGCGAGATCACCCTGGAGGTCGGCGCCCACTTCGGCAAGCTGATCATCCGGGTGCCGGAGGGCGCCCACGTCATCGACGAGGTCAGTGGGATGTTCGCCAAGCGGCACGTCTCCGGCAGCCGGGACGGCGAGGGCACCCCCGTCATCAGGGTCGTCGGCCGGGTGGCCTTCGGGAAGATCGTCGTTTCCCGGGAGAGAACCGACTGGAATCTCCCCGGCGGTCCCTGATCGGCCCGGCGGCGCGGTTCACCCCGCGGCCCGCCTACGATGCGGACAAAACATCCCGCACGAGGTGACCGCTTGCCTGAGACCGACGCTCCCGGCGTCCCGCCGATCGCCTTGGACGCGATGGGCGGCGACCACGCCCCCGACGAGATCGTGGCGGGAGCCGTGCGTGCGGTGCGTGAGCACGGGATCCCCGTCGTGCTCGTCGGCGCGCCCCGTCCTCTCGCCGAGGCACTCGCGCGGCACGACGCGACCACCGAGATCCCCATCGTCCGGGCCGAGGAAGCCCTGGCCATGGACGAGGGCGCCCTCGCCAGCCTGCGCCGCCCACGTTCCAGCATCGCCGTCGCCTGCCACCTCGTCCGCCGGGGTGATGCCTGCGCCGTCGTCTCCGCCGGATCGACCGCCGGGATCGTCGCCACCGGCAAGCTCCGGTTGCGCAGCCAGCCCGGCGTGCTGCGGCCGGCCATCGCCGTGGCCCTGCCGACCCGGCCGAACCCCACCGTTCTCCTCGACGCGGGGGCGAACGCCGAGGTAAAGCCGGAGATGCTGGTGCAGTTCGCCCATCTTGGCGCCGCCTACGCAGAGACCGCCCTGGACGTCGAGGCCCCCCGGATCGGTCTGCTGACCATCGGCAGCGAGCCGGAGAAGGGCAACAAGCTCGTCAAGCGCGCCCACGAGTTGCTCTCGGCCGCCCAGGGCCTCGACTTCGCCGGCAACGTGGAAGGGCACGACCTGCTGGCCGGCACCGTCGACGTCATCGTCACCGACGGCTTCACCGGCAACGTGGCGCTCAAGACCATGGAGGGCAGCGTCCGCTACGCCTTCACCGAGCTACGCGAGACGATCCAGGAGAGCCCGGTGGCCAGAGTGGGCGGGCTGCTCCAGAGAAGACGCATCAGGGAGCTCCGGCAGCGGCTCGACCCGGAGGGCCACGGCGGAGCCGTGCTGCTCGGTCTGAACGGCACCGTTGTCATCGCGCACGGCGACTCCCGGGCCAAGGGGGTCAGCGCCGCCTGCGTGCTCGCGGCCAGGTTGGCCGGCCAGGGCGTGGTCGCCCGCATCGGCGAGCGACTCGCCCCCACCCGCCGCCCGCACCTCCCCTGGTGAAGCCGCGCCGGTTCGGGTCACCCGGCCGTACGCGTGATGGCGCATCGTGCTCGTGACCGGGTCGCCCATGCCGGTCCCGGTCGTCCAGCCATGTGACAGCACCTCACGCTCGTGCCAGCGTGTCCACACCGGTCTTGACCATCCCGCTCTCCCGGGAGTTCTTCACCCCGACCCCGGCGATACGACCTCCGCTCTCACCCCGACCCCGGCGATACGACCTCCGCTCTCACCGCGCTCGGGCGCGGCGCCATGACCGTGCCCACTTACGTCTTCGCGGCCGTGCGCTCCCACACCGGGCAATCGGTTCAGGAGCGGCCAGCCGATACCCTTAATCCATGACCGACCCGCAGCTCGTGCTCACCGAGCGCGTCCAGCAGGCGCTGGCCGCCGCCTTCGGCCCGGAGTACTCCAACGCAGATCCGCTGATCCGTCCGTCCCAGTTCGCCGACTACCAGGCGAACGTGGCGATGAGCCTGAGCAAGCGACTGCGACGGGCCCCGCGGGAGGTCGCCCAGGAGATCGCCGACCAGCTCACCGGCCAGGCCGACGGCGTCGGGCCGTTCCCCGGCACGGTCGAGGTGAGCGGTCCCGGCTTCCTCAACGTGACGCTCTCCGACGACTGGATCGCCGACCAGGCCTCGCAGATGCTGGCCGACCCGCGCGGCGGCGTCGCCCCGTCCACCCCGCCGCAGACCGTCGTGATCGACTACTCCGCGCCCAACGCGGCCAAGGAGATGCACGTCGGTCACCTGCGTACGACCATCGTCGGCGACGCGCTCGCCCGGGTCCACGAACACCTGGGCAACAAAGTCATCCGGCAGAACCACCTGGGCGACTGGGGCACCCCCTTCGGCATGCTCATCGAGCACCTGCTCGACATCGGCGAAGACGCCGCCGTCGCCCAGTTGGAGGCGGGCGAGGGCAATGCCTACTACCAGGCCGCCCGCGTGAAGTTCGACACGGACCCGGAGTTCAACCGGCGCGCCCGTGCGCGGGTGGTCACCCTCCAGGCCGAAGAGCCCGAGACCATGCGCCTGTGGCATATTTTCATGAACGCCACGGTCCGCTACTTCAACAAGGTCTACACCCAGCTCGAAGTGACGCTGACCGACGACGACATCGCCGGCGAGAGCATGTACAACCCCATGCTCGCCCAGGTCTGCGACGAGCTCCAGGAGCGCGGCATCGCCGTCCTCAGCGACGGCGCGCTGTGCATCTTCCCGCCCGGTTACACCGGACGTGAGGGCCAGCCGCTCCCCTTCATGATCCGTAAGAGTGACGGCGGGTACGGCTACGCCACCACCGACATGGCCACGATCCGCTACCGGGTCGAAGACCTCAAGGCCGACCGGATCCTCTACGTGATCGGGGCCACCCAGTCGCTGCACATGTCGATGCTGTTCGACTCGGCCCGGCTGGCGGGCTGGTTGCCCGAACACGTCAGGGCCGAGCACATCCAGATCGGCAGCGTGCTCGGGGCCGACGGGAAGATGTTCAAGACCCGGAGCGGCGAGTCGGTCAAGCTCCTCGACCTCCTTGAGGAGGCCGAGATCAGGGCCGCCGCGGTGATCAAGGACAGTGACTACCCCGAGGAGGAGCGCGCCGGGATCGCACACGCCGTCGGCATGGGCGCGGTCAAGTACGCCGACCTCGCCGTCAGCCACGACAGCGAATACGTGTTCGACTTCGACCGGATGCTCGCTCTGACCGGCAACACCGGCCCCTACCTGCAATACGCCCAGGCCCGCATCCGCTCCATCTTCCGCAAGGGCGGTCTCTCCCCGGCCGAGACGACCGGCCCGGTCGTGCTCGGCCACCCGGCGGAGCGTGCCCTGGCCCTGCAACTGCTCGGGTTCGGCGCGGCCGTGGCGGAGGTGGCCGAGAACTCGGCGCCGCACAAGCTCGCCTCCTACCTCTTCGAGACCTCGAGCGCCTTCACCACGTTCTTCGAGAACTGCCCGGTGCTGAAGGGCGACGTCGACCCGGCCGTCCGCGCCTCGCGGCTGGCCCTGTGCACGCTCACCCTGAGGGTGCTGGAGACCGGCCTGAGCCTTCTCGGCGTCCCGGTGCCCGAACGCATGTAACCTGTCGACCGGATGATCGCCTTGTTTGCGCAAAGCAAGGCGATCATCCGGCAAAGTCATGTTCGGCGCGCCTCCCGGCGGGGATGTCCGAAGCGGATTACGCTGGCGCGGTCATCGGTCACAACTTCGGAGAGTTCTCTGCCTTGAGCATGGACCTGACCGCGAACCCGCACGCCGAGACGGAGTTGCACCGCTACGCACAGGCACTCCTGACCGAGCTGGCCACCGGCGCCGTCCCCTCCGAACCGCCCGCAGACCTCACCGATGCCCCCGACCACTGGTTGGCTCCCGCCGTTGAGGCCCTGGTGCTGCTCACCCGCGGCGAGGACGCGCTCGACGCTCTCGGCCGCGCCGCCCAGCGCGACGAGCAGCGCACCGCGCTCTTCCTCTGCCTCGCCCTCTCCGTCTCCGGCCAGGGCGACCGGATCCACGCCTCGTGGCTGGGCACCGCCTTCGGCGAACTCTCCCTCGACCGCCCGGTGACCCACGGCCAGCGAGCACTCTGGCTCGCCGCCGCCAGGGGTGCGTACGGCCCCGCAGGCAAGATCTTTGTGCTCCGCAAGCTCGACGCGGTGGCCGCCTCGCCCGCCTCGGAGCCCGACCGGTGGTTGCACGCGCTGATCCCCGACGAGCCGTCGACGGCCGTCTCTCCCTCCCTGGCCGGTTTCCCCGAGCTTGCCGAGCTCCCCGAGCTGGCCGGTCCCGTACGCGCCGCCGCCCGGCTGGCCCACCTGCGCGACCGCTGCGCCGAGATCACCTCGATCCGCGAGAGCAGGCGCGGTGACGGCAGGGGCACCGCCAAGCCGTCGGGCCGTCTGAACGGACAGGACCGCTCCGGCCGCCCCGAGCACAATCCGGACCACCAGAACTACCAGGACCGCTCGGGCGGAACGGCTGCCGACGCCGGCGAATCGGACGACCTGCCCGGTGGGCTCGCGGGTCTGGCCGCCGCACGGGCCGACCACTCCGGTGAGGCGACCGTCGTGTGGAGCGAGGACGAACCGCTGGCCGTGCTCCGCCAGCTGATGGGCGCGGGCGTCCCGGAACGGCCCCTGAAGCCGCTCGTCGGGCACCTCCTCGGTGACCTACGCCCCGGTTCTCACCCTTCCATGGCGGCGATCGCCCTGCACGTGGCCGCACCCATCGTGCGGGAGGCGGCCGAGAGCCTGGAGCGGGCCACCCACGTCGAGCCGCCCGAGACAGTCGCCGTGCCGATCCTCGGCCACCGCGTGACCCTCCGCCCCGAGGGCCCAGATCCCGAGTCTCTGGCCGCCGCCGAAGAACGTGTCACCGCCGAGGGCATGCCGGTTCGCGGTCGGCCCTGGGAAGCCTACGCGCTGCTCGCCCTCGCCGCGGTGGCCCTTGTGTCCGTGCTCGCCGTGCCGGCGCTGCCGCCTGTGGCCCTCGCCGCGCTCGCGCTGCTCCTGGCGGCCGCCGGCGGTTACCGGCTGTGGCGCAGACGCAGGCGCGAGCGGGCGGATGCCGAATACGTGGCCGCGCAGCTCTCCGAGCTCCGGGAGACGGCGCAGAGCGCGGTGTGGGCCCTGCACGAGTACGCCCGTGAGTCCGAGGCGCGTGCCCAGAACGCGACATCGGACCTGGCCGAGCTCACTCGCCTTCTCCGTCGAGGCCCCCGCGCCGGCCAGTGAGCCGGATTCGGGTTCCCACCGCGCCGTACAAGGCACATCCAGCATCAAGCACCTGGAAGTCTCAGCGCTCCCACGGTCGGCGGCGCAGAACCTCGGAATCGTGACGCTGGGCCGCGGAGCCCATTGGCCGCAACCTGCAGTCGCCCCCGCGGGACCACCACCTGGGCTCGCCGCCCTGCGGGATCACCTCAACCGGGGCTCCGTCGGGGCAACCGGAGCTTCCCCGGCTCAGTCCGCAGTTCTCCGGATCTCCTGCGGAGATCCACCGGAGCCCTGCTGAAACGCCGCGCAGGAGCAGGCCACGCACAGGGACGACCCGCACGCAGTGGCGGACCGCACACAGGAACAGGCCACGCACAGGGATGGGCCACGCGCAGGGGCAGGCCGAAGACCTCGTGGAGAGCCGGCCGCGAAGGCCCCGCCTCGGGAATCGGGGTTCGCAGGATCCGCTCAGACCGGCCGTGGAGGCCCGCCGATCAGGTCCGAACCTCCCAGGTAAGAGCCTCGGAAGCACCACCCGGGACGGGTCAGCCGGTTGTGAACCCGCGCAGGGTCAGCCGCTGGTGATCTCCACCTCGGCCGGGGCCAGCAGGAAGACCTTTTCGGCGATCCGCTCAATGCGGCCCTCACACCCGTAGGCCAGACCCGCGACGAAGTCGACCATCCGCGTGGCCTCGGCGGTGCTCATCCCGCTGACGTCCATGATGACGGTCTGGCCCTCACGGAAATGCTGCCCGATGACCGGTGCGTCGTTGTACTTCAGCGGTGCCAGCATCACGATCCTCGACGGCTCGCTCACCGCACCCCAGCGCTTGGCCGCACGCTCGGAAGCAGACTCCCAGTCGTCGTCCTCGACCTCGACCTCGTCCTCGTAGTCGTAGGACTCGTCGTACTGTTCTGCCTCGCCCAGGCCAAGGTAGCTCGCTACCTTACGCACTGCCCCCATCGGCTCGTCCTTTCCTCAGGACCACGCCGCACTCGGCCTGTCCCTACACCTTGGACGGTAACCGACGATCCGGAGTTCGCCATGCGACACGCCCAGCGCTTATTTCCACTTTGTACGGCTACCGCACTGGTTTGCTTGATCCTCGACTTTGCCCGATCCCTCGACCCGCCTTCAACCGATATCTCCGCCGGCGCTAGCATCGCCTCATGCTCATCTACACGGTCGATTCGTTTACCGACGAATTTTTCAAGGGTAACCCGGCCGGGGTCTGCGTACTCGACAAACCGGTCCCCGATGCCTGGATGCAGTCCCTGGCGGCGGAGATGCGGCACTCCGAGACGGCCTTCCTGCTCGCGGGAGGAGCCGGGGAGCCGTACTCGCTCCGGTGGTTCACGCCGACGGCCGAGGTCGCCCTGTGCGGGCACGCGACCTTGGCGACGGCGCATGTGCTGTATTCCACAGGAACAGCGCCCGAAACTCTCGAATTCTCCACGAAGAGCGGAATCCTCTCCGTGACCAGGGATAAATACGGCTTAATCACCATGGATTTCCCGGCAAAAGTACTCCAAGAGGCTGCTCCGCCGCCGGGTTTGATCGAGGCTCTGGGCGTTAAACACGTTTGGGTCGGAAAGAACATTTGGGACTACCTCGTGGAGGTCGAGTCCGAGGATGACGTGCTCGCCGCCTCTCCTGACTTCCGGGCTCTGGAGACCGTCGACGCACGGGGGACCATCGTGACGGCCCGGGCCTCGCGCCCCGACGCCGACTATGTGTCCCGGTTCTTCGCCCCCCGAGTCGGGGTGCCTGAAGACCCGGTGACCGGCTCCGCCCACTGCGCCCTGGCACCGTACTGGGCTGCCAAGCTCGGCTCCGACACGCTCGTCGGAGCCCAGCTCTCCCAGCGTGGGGGCTCGATCCGCACCACAGTGCGAGGCGACCGGGTCGAACTCTCCGGCCGCGCCGTCACAGTGCTCTCGGGCACGTTGCATGTGTAACCGCTAACCTCACACGGCATCCCTAAACCCATGAGGCATCGCGTCAAGGCCGGCCAGGATCGTGCAGGCCAAGCGCCCTGAGGCGGCGCCCGGGGCCGACGAACCAACCCGCTGCGAACGGCCGAGGCTCGCCCGAGCGGCCGGGGCCCGTGAAGACCCGAGGCCTGATGCAGGCCTCCGAAACCCCCGGGCCGGTGGAGCCCCTGGGGCTGTGGAACGCCGC
>NZ_BAAAVI010000109.1:0-18170 GCF_039534445.1 Streptosporangium fragile
TCACCCCCGGCCCGCTGCCGGAACGAGACCCGCAAATTGGCATGACGGCGGAGCAGACGCTCGGCCGCCTCCCGCAGGGCGGGCACGTCCAGCGGACCCTCCAGATCCAGGACCAGCTGGGCGGTGTAGACGTCCGTCTCCATCAGGGAGTGGAAGAACAACCCCTGCTGCAGGGGCGCGAGCGGCCAGGCGTCCTGGACGTCGGGGCCCAGTTCGTCGAGGTCGTCCTGGGTGAGGGGCGCGGCGACGTCGGAGGGGGTGAGGCCGCCTCCGTCGTGCCGGGCGATGCCGCGCAGCGCCTCGGTCCAGGCGGTGGCCAGCGCGGCGACGTCGTCCTCGGCGTGGCGGGCGGGGTCCCAGGTCCAGGTGGCGCGGAGGGTGTCGCCCAGGGCGACCGCGTCGATCTGGATGCCGTGCCGCAGCGGGGCTCCGGGATCCCGGCCGCCGGACATGCCGGTGGCGACCGGTTCCCAGTCCCGGCCCGAGGAGGTGATCCGGCCGAGGTAGTTGAAGCAGATCTCCGGGCCGGGCAGCGCCGCGAGGACGGGCGCGGTGACGGGGTTGAGGTGGCGCAGGAGGCCGTAGCCCAGGGGGTCGGGGACGGCGCGGAGTTGCTCCTTGACCCGCTTCACGGCCTGGCCGGCGGCCCGCCCACCACCGGTGAGCTCGTTCCAGTCGAGGGGGCCGGCGTCGAGCCTGACGGGGTGGACGGTGGTGAACCAGCCCACGGTCCGGGACAGGTCCACCCCGGGGAAGACGTCCTCCCGGCCGTGCCCCTCCAGGTCGACCAGGACCTCCCGCCGCCCGGTGCGTCTCGCGACCGCGGCGGCGAGCGCGGCGAGCAGCACGTCGTCGGCCCGCCCGTGGAAGGCGGCGGGGATCCGGCCCAGCAGCGGTCCCGCCACCTCCGCGGGGATCTCCACGACGGTCTCGCGCCGCTGCCCCCATGTGCTCCGTACCGTCCGCTTCCCGCGCGCGTCGGCCGGATCGGCCTGCCGCGCGTACGCACCGACCGGCCCTCCTCGGCCCTCACGCTCTCGGCCCTCACGCTCGTCGGCCTGATCGATCGGCGTACCGGCCGGATCTGTCCACGCACCGCCCGGCTCGGCCGGCACGCCGGTGAGCAGGGCGGCCCAGGCGGGCAGGTCGGCCAGGCGTTCCGGACGCGCCGCCTCCGCGCGGAGCAGGGCCGCCCAGGTGCGGAAGGGCGTGGTGGGCGCGGGCAGGCGAGGCGCGCCGCCCGCCGCGGCGGCGCTCCAGGCGGTGAACAGGTCGGGCAGCAGGATCCGCCAGGACACGCCGTCGACGGCCAGGTGGTGCAGGGTCAGCAGCAGGCGCCCGGAACGGTCCGGTCCCGCGTCGAACCAGACGGCCCGCACCATCCGCCCGGATCGCGGGTCCAGCTCCGCCCGGACCCGTTCGGCGTACCGGGCGACGGTGACGTCCAGGTCTCCGTCGGGGGAACCGGAGACGTCCACCCGGTGGACGCACTCCGCGGCGGGGACCGTGCCACGGGCGACGACCTCCAACTCCAGCGGCGTGCCGTCCGGGGTGCCGCCCCTCGTCTCCGGGCCCGCACTCTCCCCCTCCGGCACGGCACCCGCCGCGCCCGGGACAGCGCTCCCCCTCTCCGGCACGGCACCCGCCACGTCCGGAACGGTGCTCTCCCCCTCCGGCACGGCACCCGCCGCGTCCCGGGAGACCACGCGAAGTCTCAGCGCGTCGTGGTGGTCCAGCACGGCCTGGACGGCGGCGGTCAGGTGGCCGAGACCGAGCCCCGGCGGCACCCGGAGCGTCACGCTCTGGCTGAACCCGCCGATCGGCCCGCCGCCCTCGGCGAACCAGGCCATGATCGGGGTGGCGGGCACGGCTCCCGTCCCGTCTCCGGGGAGCCCGGGGAGACCCGGGAGACCTGGGAGACCCGGGAGAGCCTCGAGACCGGACGGAGCCGGACGGCCGTCGTCGCCGGGCTCGGGCAGGCCGGTGGCGCCCGGAAGACCGTCGAGGGCGCCCCGGCCGGGGAGGTCCGTCCCGGCGGACGCCTCGCCCGCGACGAGCGCGAGGGCCTCCGGGGTCTGGTGCCGGAAGACGTCCTTCGGGGTCAGGGCGAGCCCGGTCTCGCGGGCGCGCGAGACGAGCCGGATGGCGAGGATGCTGTCCCCGCCGAGGTCGAAGAACCCGTCGTCGGCCCCGGCCCGGGGCAGCCCGAGAACCTCGGCGAAGAGCCCGGCCAGCAGCCGTTCCCGCTCGGTCGCTGGTTCCCGTCCCGAGGTCTCGTGTCCCGGCGCGGGCAGGGCGCGCCGGTCCAGCTTGCCGTTGGCGGTCAGCGGCAGCTCGTCCAGGAGCACCAGCGCCGACGGCACCATGTACTCGGGCAGGGTCCGCCGCAGGTGCGCGCGAAGCTCGTCGGCACCGGCCGTGCCGACGACGTACGCGACCAGCCGCAGGTCTCCCCCCGGTTCGGGCTCCCCGTCACCCGTCCGGGCGACGGCTCCCCCGGACGCGGGCTCCCCGGTGGCGGGCACGGTCGCCCCGGCGCCTCCCCCGGGTGCCGGTTCACGGTCGCGGCGAGCCAGCACGGCCGCCTGGGCGACACCCGGATGGGCGGTGAGGGCGGCCTCGATCTCGCCGAGTTCGATCCGGAAGCCGCGCACCTTGACCTGCTGGTCGACGCGGTCGACGTACTCCAGCTGGCCGTCGGCGCACCAGCGGACCAGGTCGCCGGTGCGGTACATCCGCGCGCCGGGCAGGAACGGGTCGGCGACGAACCGCTCGGCGGTCAGCCCCGGCCGGTTCAGGTATCCCCGGGCCAGGGCGGGGCCGGAGACGTACAGTTCCCCGACGGCGCCGGGCGGGACCTGGCGCAGGCCGGCGTCCAGGACGTGCAGCCGGGTGTCGTAGACGGGGCGGCCGATCGGCGTCTCGGCGGGCGAGGTCAGCGGGTCGCTGGTGGTGACGGCGACGGTGGTCTCGGTGGGGCCGTAGACGTTGATCATGCGGTGCCCGGCCGACCAGCGGCGGACCAGCTCCGGGCGGCACGCCTCACCGCCGACCAGCAGCGTCCGCAGGTCGGGCAGCGGCCGGGCCGGGACGGTCGCCAGCGCGGCGGGCGTGACGAACGCGTGCGTGACGCGCGCCTCGGCGAGGAAGCGGCCGAGCGGTTCCCCGCCGTACACGCCGGGGGGCGCCAGGACGAGCGCCGCCCCCGTGGAGAAGGCCATCAGCCACTCCAGCACCGCCCCGTCGAACCCGATGGAGGCGAACTGCAGGACGCGTCCGTCCACGCCCACCGCGTACCGGTCGGCCTCGGTCCGCGCGAAGGCGGGCAGGCCCGCGTGGGTGACCACGACGCCCTTGGGACGGCCGGTGGAGCCGGAGGTGTAGACGACGTAGGCGGGGTGCTCCGGCCGGAGCCCGGTGACGGGGTCGGTGTCGGGGAGGCCCGCACCGGTCCAGGTGTCCAGCATGACGGTCTCGGCACCGGGTGTCGGGGGGAGCCCGGCGTCGGCGCGGGTGACCACGATCGGCGGGGCGGCGTCGGCGAGCATCGTCTCCAGTCGCTCGCGCGGGTGGGCGGGGTCCAGCGGCAGGTAGGCGGCGCCCGACTTGAGGATGGCCAGGAACGCCACGACCATGTCGAGGGAGCGGGGGACGGACAGGCCGACGTAGCGGTCGGGCCCGGCCCCGCGGGCGGCGAGGTGGTGGGCCAGCCGGTTGGCCCGCGCGTTCAGCTCGGCGTAGGTGGTCTCGGTGCCGTCTTCGACGACCGCGACGGCGTCGGGGGTGCGGCGCGCCTGCTCCTCGAACAGGGAGACGGCGGTGCCGGGCGGCACCTCGCGCGGCGCGGCGCCCCAGTCGGCGAGGAGGGCGCGTTCCGGGGCGTCGAGCAGGTCGACGGCGCCGACGCGGGTGCCGGGCCCGGCCTGGGCGATCCGGGCGAGGAGGCGCAGGAAGCGGTCGTGGTGGTCGGCCAGTTCGGCCTCCCCGTACAGGTCGGGGTGGCCGTCGAAGTCGATGCGGACGCCGCGCCCGTCGGAGCCGTCGTAGAGGTTGATCGACAGGTCCTCCACGGGTCCGGTGGCGAGCGGGTGCGCGGTGGCGGTGTGGCCGGCGAACTTCAGGTCGTAGCCGAACCGCATGATGTTGACCACCGGTCCGAACAGCCGCCCGCCGAGTTCGCCGCGCAGTTCCCGGCGCAGGTCCTCGTACCGGTAGCGCTGGTGCACGAGCAGCCGCCCGACCTCGCGGGTGACCTGCCCGGCGAGCTCGCCGAAGGTCGTCTGAGGGCGTACGGCCAGGCGGAGCGGGAGCACGTTGGAGAGCATGCCGGGGGTGCGCCGGGCGGCGGGGGTGGTCCGGGCGGTGACGGCCAGCCCGAGGACGACCTCCGGGGAGCCGGTGAGGCGGGCGACGAAGGCGGCGGTCGCCGCGATCATGAATCCGGAGACGGCCGTGCCGTGGCCGAGCGCGGCCTCGGTCAGCGCGGCGGCGTCGCGCTCCCCCAGCGTCGCGCTGCGGCGGTGGAACCGCGAGGTGGCCGCGGCGGTGCCGGAGGAGAGCGCGGGCACGGCGGTCGTCCCGGAGAGCGCGGCCAGCCAGTGGCGGCGGTCGGCCTGGAAGCGGTCGGAGGCGCGGTAGGCGGCGTCCTCCGCCAGCAGCGTGGTGAGCGAGCCGAAGGTGCGGGGGCCGGGGTCGCGGCCCTCGGCCAGCGCGGTGTAGACCTCCGCCAGGCGCTGGGCGATCATCGGCCCGCTGTAGCCGTCCATGATCACGTGGTGGCAGCGCAGGTACCACAGGTGCCGGTCGGGGGCGATCCGGATCAGCGCGGTGGCCACCAGCGCGTCCTCACGGAAGGGCGAGCGGAGGTCGGCGCGCATCCACTCCAGCGCGGCCCGCTCGTCGCCGAGGTCGAGGAAGGGGCACGGCACCTCGCGCTCCCCGGCGATCTGGCCGCCGTCGGCGATCCGTACGTGGAGCGCGTCGACCTCCGCCGCGGCCAGGCGCACGGCCGCGGCGAAGACCTCCGGGTCCACCGGGCCGGCGATCTCGATGTACTGCGCGATATCGAGCGACTCACCGGGGATGACCCGCTGGGCGGCCCACATTCCACTCTGCGCCGCGGACAATGGCAGGAAGGAATTCTCTCCGAACACCGTCGCCACACTTTCCATCATGGCCAAGAAATGCATGACGGGCGCATATCAGCACCTCAGAGGGGGTGGAAAGCATTATTTACAACTCTCCACCCCATGTTTATTACCGGCAAGTAAATCACAGGGGAGATCTCCCCCGCAATAACACGAACTATCATTTACCGCTAAACTCACCCCGCATTTTTTCGCTTCTTCCCACGACGTCCCCGCCGGATCTGAGCATCACCCGGGGCCGGACGGGACGGCGGGGCCGCCCGGGGCGCAGCGTCACCTGCGGCCGCACCGTCCGCACCCGGGGAGGCCGGTACGGGCGCGGACCCGGCCGCCGCCAGCGCACGCCCCTGGCCAGGCCGCTGGGCCACCAGATGGCGTCGCCGATGTCCAGGGTCAGCGCGATCACGAGGACGGAGCGCACGACCATCGTGTCGATCAGCACCCCCACGGCCACCGCGAAGGCGAGCTGCACCGTCTGCGTCAGCGGCAGCACCACCAGCACCGCGAAGGTCCCGGCGAGCACCACCCCGGCGGAGGTGATGACACCCCCGGTCGATCCCAGGCCGAGGACCGCGCTGCGCGCCGTGCTGTGCCGGTGGGCCTCCTCCCGCACCCGGTGCATGAGGAAGATGTTGTAGTCGACGCCCAGTGCCACCAGGAAGACGAAGACCAGCAGGACGAACCCCTGGTCCACCCCGGAGAAGCCGAACAGGTGGGTGAAGGCCAGGGAGCTGATGCCCAGCGTGGCCAGGAACGACAGCACCACGGTCGCCAGCAGCAGCAGCGGCGCGACCAGCGAGCGCAGCAGCAGGGTCAGCACCGCGAAGACCACGAGCAGCACCAGCGGGATGATCACCGCCCGGTCCCGCTGCGCGCCCCGCTCCAGGTCGGCGACGAGCGCCACGTTACCGCCCACGTTGACGTCCGGGGCGGCCACCGCCCGCAGCCGGTCGCGCAGGGCGAGCACCCGGCGCTGCTCGGACTCCTGGCCGTCGCCCGCGCGCACGGTCACGTTGAGCAGGATGTCGCCGTTGCCGGCGGCGCCCAGCGAGATCGCGGTGACCTCGGGGCGCTGCGCGGTGTCGATGATCACGTCCCGGACGTACTGCTCGGTGGTGACCACCTGAACCGGGTCGGCCGCACCGCTGGGGAAGTGCCGCTCGGCGATCTCCTGCCCGACGACCGAGCCCGGCCTGGACAGGAAGACGTCGGCGTTGCCCAGGCCGCCCGCCCGGTAGGAGACCAGGCCGCAGGCGCACAGGCACAGCACCATGGCGGTGACGGCCCACACCAGGCGGGGGTTGCGCCCGATCCGCCGGCCCAGGGCGCCCCACATGCCGCGGTCGGCGGGGTGCTCCTCGGCGTCCGGGTCGTAGTGCGGGACGAACGGCCAGAAGACCCAGCGCCCCAGGACGACCATGACGGCGGGCAGCAGCGTCATCATCGCCAGCATCGCGCAGGTCACGCCGACCGCGGAGACGGGACCGAGCCCCCGGGTGGAGTTGAGCTCGGCCACCAGCAGGCAGAGCAGGCCCGCGACGACGGTCGCCGCGCTCGCCGCCACCGCGGGCCCGGCCCGGCGCAGCGCGACCGCCATGGCCTCGTGCCGGTCGGCGTGCCTGCGCAGTTCCTCGCGGTACCGGGCGACGACCAGCAGCGCGTAGTCGGTGCCGGCACCGATCACCAGGACCATGAGCAACGAGACCGCCACGCTGCTGACCGTGATCACCCCGGACCGGGCGAGCCCGTAGTTCACCCCCATCGCGACGACCAGGCCGACCAGCACGGTGCCCAGCGGGACCAACCAGAGGATCGCGCTGCGGTAGGTGACGAGCAGCACCACCATCGCCACGCCCAGCGCGGCCAGCAGCAGGTCGCTGTCCACGGTCGAGAACACGGCCAGCGCGTCGGCCTGGAAGCCGACCAGGCCGGTGACGTGCGCGGCCAGCCCGGCGGGGCGGCCGTCGTCGATGATCCGGCGCAGCCGGTCGACGATCGCGGCGGTCTCCCGGCCGCCGTGATCCCTGACGATCACCACGGTCTGCGCGGCCTGGCCGTCCCCGGACCGCTGCGTGGCGATCAGCTTGATCGTCTTGGTCAGCGTGGGGAGCCGGAGCTTCCGCTCGACCTCCCGCAGTTGCTCGGGCAGTCGCCCGCGCGCGTCCCGGTAGGGAGCGAGCTCCTTGTCGAACTCCGCGCGCCCGAAGGACTTCCCACCGGTCGGCGGGGCGATCTCGGCGACCACCCCGGTCACCCCGGCGAAGGCCTTCGCGTCCCGGGCGATCTCCGCCTGGTCGGCCTCGGTGAGCCCGCCGGGGCGCTCGTAGACGATCGTCGCCGGGGAGAGGTTCTCGCCCTGCATGCCGAGGATTCGCTTGACGGCCCGCGCCGAGTCGGCGCTCGCGGGCAGGTAGGCGGCGATGTCGTCCTTCTGCACCGATTCCAACTGCCCGGCCGCGGATCCCAGCACGGCGACGACGCCCAGCCAGATCAGCAGCACCGCCCACTTCGCGCGCGGCCCGCACAGCAGGCCGATCATCGGTCCGCGCTCAGCCGTCCCCGCAGGTGGTCGGCGATGGCCGCGACGGTCGGGTGCTCCCAGGCCAGGGTGGGCTCGACCGGGAGGCCGTAGCGGGCCTCGATGTCCCCGCACAGGCTCAGCGCGTAGACGGAGTCCATGCCGTACTGGGCGATCGGCACCAGCGGATCGATCTCCCGGGGCGAGCGCATGACGTAGGAGGCCACCTGCTCCCCCAGCCAGTCGCGGATGTCGTCCAGATCAGCGACGATCCCGGCATCGGCGGACATGTTCACACTCCTTCGGGTGAGACGCGTGCGGCGACGGCCGCCGTGAGCTCGGCGTGGACGACGGGGAGCGCGCCACCCAGCAGCAGGTCCCGGGTGCGCGATCGCTGGATCTTGCCGCTGGTGGTCTTGCCGACGCCGCCGCGCTCGACCAGGACGACGCTCATCGACGGCAGCCCGTACGCGCGGGCGAGCTCCCCCTGGACGGCGCGGGCCAGCTCACCGGCGGGAATGTCGAGGTGCCGCGGGCGGACCTCCTGGACGAGCACCACGTGCTCGCCCTCCGCCCGGATCCCGAACGCCGCCGCCGCGCCCAGCGACGGGTGCGCCCGCCGGGCCGACTCCTCCAGGTCCTGCGGGTAGAGGTTGCGCCCGTTGACGATGACGACGTCCTTGATCCGGCCGGTGACGTAGAGCTCGCCGTCCAGCAGGAAGCCCAGGTCGCCGGTCCTCAGGAACGGCCCGTCGCCACCGGTGGTCCACCCGCCGAAGGCGTCCCGGGTGGCTTCCTCCCGCTGCCAGTACCCTCGCGCGACGCTCTCGCCGCGCACCCAGATCTCCCCGATCCGGCCGGGCGGCAGGGCGGCGCGGGTGACGGGGTCGACGATCCGCACGGACATGCCGGTCGGCCGCCCGCAGCCGACCAGCTCCACCCCGACCTCGCCGTCCCCGTTCTTCCCGGCGCCCGCGACACCCCGGTGACGTACGGCTTCGTCGGCCCCCGGGGCACCCTCATCGCGCACGGCGGCGCCTTCACCGCCCGCGGCGCCTCCGCCGTCCGCGGCGCCTTCACCACTCGCGGCGCCTTCACCGCCCGCGGCGCCGGTGACGTCCCGGCCGTCTCCCACGGGGACCGCCTCGTGCCGTTCCAGGGCCGCGGCGTCGAACCGGCGGATCAGCGCCCCCTGGCCCAGCGGGGTGGCGGTGATCACCAGTGTCGCCTCGGCCATGCCGTACGCCGGCGCCCAGGCCTTCTCGCTGAAACCGGCCCCTCCGAAGCGGCGCACCATCGCGCGGAGCGTGCCGGGGCGCACCGGCTCGGCCCCGTTGAGCGCGAACCGCAGGCTCGACAGGTCGAGCCCGGCCACCTGGGCGTCGGTGACGCGGGCGGCGCACCACTCGTAGGCGAAGTTCGGCGCGACGGTGTATCCCGCCCGGTAGCGGCTGATCATCTCCAGCCAGAGCGCGGGGCGCATGACGAACGCGATCGGCGAGGCGAAGTACAGGTCGCCGCCGGCGTAGATCGGCTGGAGCAGCATGCCGATCAGCCCCATGTCGTGGTAGTGCGGCAGCCAGCCCACCCCGACGCCCTCGCGCGGCGAGCCGATCGCCCGCCAGATCTCCCGCTCGTTGTGGAGCAGGTTGGCGTGGGTGAGCATCACGCCGCGCGGCTCGCTGGTGGAGCCGGAGGTGTACTGCATGTAGGCGAGGGTGCCGGGCCCGATCCGCGGCATCGTCCACTCTTCCGGGCCGGGCAGGTCGAGGGCGTCCGTGGCCACGCACTCGACCGTCCCGTCCAGGCCGACCTCGCGCAGCCACGCGCCGAGCATGCCGGCGTTGGCCGAATCGGTGAGCACCAGCCGCACGTCGGCGTCCTTGATGATCCCCTCGGCACGCTCCAGCGCGCGGGGGTCGGTCTGCGGCAGCGGCGAGGGGACCGCGACGACCCGGGAGTACAGGCAGCCGAGGAAGGCGGCCAGGAACTCCAGCCCGGCGGGGTAGAGCAGCAGCGCCGTCTGGTCCGCCATGTGCCGCCCGGTCAGCCAGGCGCCCGTCGACCTGGCACGCGCGTCGAGCCCGGCGAAGGTCAGCCGGGTCTCGGCGAACTCGCCCCGGCGGTCCTCCACGAAGGTGTACGACCGCTCGTTCCCGCACCGGCCCACCTGCGCGCGCACCCACTGCACAAAGGACATCTGGTCATCTCCCGTGACGGCAGGACACCCCAACATAGGAGGAACGATCAGCCGGTCACAGGCCTGCGTCGCACAAGGTCTCACCCCGTTTTATGCCGAAAGTTAGTATCTTTCCCGTCGCGCATTTCCCGCTTCACCAGCCCGCGGACGAGACGAGATCTTGTTCTGCCCGGCCTGCCCCGCTTAACATATGAGCACCTGTTCAGATGTTCACAGAATGGATCTTGCGATGGGTCACGGGCACGGCCACGGGCACGGCCACGGCGCGAACGCCGACCGCCGGTACCTGACGGCGGCGCTTGTCCTGCTGGTCGCCTTCATGGCGGCCGAGGTCGTCATCGGCGTCATCGCCAACTCCATCGCGTTGATCTCCGACGCCGGGCACATGCTGACCGACGCCGCGGCCATCGCGCTCGCGCTGGTCGCGATGCGCGTGGCCGCCCGGCCCGCGCGGGGCGCCTACACCTTCGGCTGGAAACGCGCCGAGATCATCTCAGCGGCGGTCAACGGGCTGACGTTCGTGGGGCTCGTCGCCTACTTCCTCTACGAGGGCGTCCGGCGTCTCGTCGAACCGCCCGAGGTCGAGGGCGTCCTGGTCTTCGTCACGGCCCTGGCCGGGATCGCGGTCAACGCGGGCGCCGCGTGGCTCATCGCCAGGGCCGACCGGAGCAGCCTCAACGTCGAGGGCGCCTTCCAGCACATCCTCAACGACATGTACGCCTTCATCGCGACCGCGGTCGCGGGCGCGGTGGTCTGGTTCACCGGCTGGAACCGGGCCGACGCGATCGCCGCCCTGGTCGTCGCGGCGCTGATGGCCAAGGCCGCCTTCGACCTGCTGCGCGACTCCGGGCGCATCCTCTTCGAGGCGGCACCCACCGGCGTGAACCCGGCCGAGGTGAGCACGGCGATCGCCACCCACCCCGGCGTGACCGGCGTCGAGGACCTGCACGTGTGGACGGTGACCAGCGGCTTCCCCGCGCTGTCCGCGCACGTGACCGTCATGCCCGGCGGCGACTGCCACCGCGTCCGCCGCGAGCTGGCCACGCTGCTCCACGAACGGTTCCAGATCGAGCACACCACGCTGCAGGTCGACCACGTCCCCGGCACGGCCTGCCGCATCGCCGCGTCCTGAGACGGCACCCTCCGGGACAGGCACCCCAGCCGGACTCCCACGGGACAGGCACCCCCGAGCCGGACCCCACGGCAGGCGCTTCCCCCCACCCCCGCCGGACGACGCCTCGATCCGGGCCGCCCGGAGGCAGGGGCGTCGTCAGACCCCGAGGCAGGCCTCGAAAACCGCGGTGAGGCGGGCGACCACCGCCTCGCGGTCGGGGGCGTCGACACCGTCGGGGCCGTAGAGCTGGCGCAACGTGCCCGTGCCGGTGATGAGCGCGGTGGCGGCCGCCGCCCGGAAGGCGGCGTCCGGCCCGGGAAGCCGCGCGGCCAGCGGCTCCAGGATGGCCGAGCTGACCCGGTCACGGATGATCTCGTGGATCTCCAGGCAGTTCGAGGACCTGATGAGCGCGGCCATCACCGGGCTCCCGTGCTCCGAGCGGAGCCGGTCGGCGACGTACTCGGCCAGGCGCCGGGGAAGCTCCTCCTGCGGGCCGTCCAGGATGCCGGGGAAGCGTCCCTGCATCGCGAGCACCTCGGCGAACAGTTCCCGTTTGCTGCCGAAGTAGCGGTTGATCAGCGCGACGTTGGCGCCGGCCTCGGCGGCGAGCAGCCGCATCGTGACCTGGTCGTAGCCCAGTTCGGCGAACAGGTGGCGGGCGGCCTCGAGGATGCGCCGCCGGGTGCCCTCCCTGTCGCGCTGCCGTGTCTCGTCCACCTGCACGATCCTTCCAGATTTGACGGGTAAACAAGCGTCTACTAACTTAATATGCATCGTACATACATTGGGGGATGGTTCATGCTGACCGAACAACAGGCCCCGGCCGAGGCCGCACCGCGCTTCACGCACAGACAGGTGCTGGAGATCCTGGCCGGACTGATGCTCGCCATGCTCACGTCGATGATCTCGACGTCCGTGGTGGGAACCGCGCTGCCGACGATCGTCGGCACGCTCGGCGGTCAGGACCAGCTGGCCTGGGTGGCCAGCGCGACCCTGCTGACCATGACCGCCTCGACGCCGCTCTGGGGCAAGCTCTCCGACCTCTACGGCCGCAAGCTCATGTTCCAGGTCTCCCTGGTCATCTTCGTGCTCTCCTCCATCACCGCGGGCTTCGCCCAGGACATGGGCCAGCTCATCGCGGCCAGGGCGGTGCAGGGCATCGGTGCCGGCGGCCTCGCCGCGCTGCCGCAGATCATCCTCGGTGACGTGGTCGA
This sequence comes from Streptosporangium fragile, assembly GCF_039534445.1. Lineage (NCBI taxonomy): Bacteria > Bacillati > Actinomycetota > Actinomycetes > Streptosporangiales > Streptosporangiaceae > Streptosporangium > Streptosporangium fragile. The sequence goes on from NZ_BAAAVI010000109.1 coordinate 12,194, forward strand.
GCCCCGCGAGCGCGGCCGCTACTCCGGCTACATCGGCGCGGTGTTCGGCGTCTCGACGGTCGCCGGCCCGCTGCTCGGCGGGTTCATCGTGGACAACATGTCCTGGCGCTGGACGTTCTGGATCTGCGTGCCGCTGGCCGTGGCCGCGTTCGTCGTCATCCAGAAGGTGCTGAAGCTGCCGTTCGTCCGCCGCGACGCCAAGGTCGACTGGTGGGGCGCGACCTTCATCACCGGCGGCACCACCGCCCTGATGCTGCTGCTCTCCCTGGGCGGCAAGGAGTTCGGCTGGAACTCCTCGTGGACCTACGGCCTGGGCGCGGCCGGCCTGGTGATGTTCGGCCTCGCCGTCGTCGCCGAGCGCCGGGCGGCCGACCCGATCCTGCCCCCGCACCTGTTCCGCAACCGCACCTTCGTGCTCACCTCCCTCGCCTCCCTGCTGGTCGGCGCGGCGATGTTCGGCGCGCTGATGTTCCTGCCGCAATACCTGCAGATCGTCAAGGGCATGAGCCCCACCGGCTCCGGCCTGATGACCCTGCCCCTGGTGCTCGCCCTGCTCGTCTCGTCCATCCTGGTCGGCCGGTTCGTCACCAGGACCGGCCGGTGGAAGGCCTTCCCCGTGGCGGGCATGCTGCTGGTCGGCGTCGGGCTGTTCCTGCTCTCCCGGCTGCACGTCGACAGCTCGCTGGTGATCGTCGCCGTCGACAACGCGGTGCTCGGCATCGGGCTCGGCGCCTCGATGCAGATCCTGATCCTGGCCGCGCAGAACGCCGTGGGCCGCGCGGACCTGGCCTCGACCACCTCGGGCGTGTCGTTCTTCCGCTCCCTGGGCGGCGCGGTGGGCGTGGCGGCCTTCGGCGCGATCCTGTCCAACCGGCTCAGCACGGAGCTGGTCTCCCTGGCCAGGGCGGCGAAGCTGCCGCTGACCGGCGGCTCGACCCCGAGTCTCGGCTCCCCCGAGGCCATCCACCAGCTCCCCGCGCCGGTCCTGGAGATCATCCTGGAGGCCTTCACCCGGGCGATGAGCACGGTGTTCCTGGTGGGCGTGCCCATCGCCGTGCTCGGCGCGCTGGCCGCCCTGCTGCTGAAGGAGATCCCGCTGCGCTCGGCCCAGGCCGCGCCCGCGGCGGCACCCGCCGACCCGGCCGCCCCGCCGGTGCCGGTCGACAGGTAAGCCCCCCCGTGCCGCGCCCGGGACCGAGTCGCCCCCCGGTCCCGGGCGCTTCCATGTCCGGGAACCGTCACGGCCGTGGAACGGTCACCGGGGACGGTCCTCCCCGGCGCCGGGCCACCGGTCGAGGACCCGCCGGAAGGTGGCGTACGCGTCCTCGCCGAACAGGACGAACCGCACGTCCGCCACCCGGGTGGAGGTGGCGCGCACGGTGGTGATCGCGATGCGCGCGGCGTCGTCCATCGGCCAGCCGAAGATCCCCGCCGACACGGCGGGGAAGGCCACGCTGGCGGCGCCGAGCTCGTCGGCGACCCGCAGCGACTCCCGGAAGCACGAGGCCAGCAGCTCCGAGCGGTCCTCCGAGGCGGAGTAGACGGGGCCGACGGTGTGGATGACCCAGCGGGCCGGCAGCTCCCCCGCCGTGGTCGCCACCGCCTGGCCGGTCGGCAGCCCCCTGCCGTACCGCGAGGCGCGCAGCTCACGGCAGGCCGCCAGGATGGCCGGGCCGCCGCGCCGGTGGATGGCCCCGTCGACCCCGCCGCCCCCGAGGAGCGAGGAGTTGGCGGCGTTGACGACGGCGTCCACCTCCTGCAGGGTGATGTCTCCCTGGACGAGGGTGATCTCCATGATCGTTGCGACCTTTCACGAGGGTGACCTCTCCACCCTAGAGTCCGGCCCCCGTGGTCCGGCGATCACGGGAGACAGCCGGGCGCGGCGGCACTATACACCTAACCAAGCGCTTGCTACGCTCCGGCCATGGTGTCCACGATTGTCTGGGGTACCGGCAACGTCGGCCGCGCGGCCATCCGCGCCGTCGAGGCCCACCCGGCGCTGGAACTCTCCGGCGTGCTCGTCCACGACCCCGGCAAGGTCGGCCGCGACGCGGGCGACCTCGGCGGGCTCGGCCACGACCTGGGGGTCACGGCGACCGACGACATCGACGCGGTCCTGGCCGCCGGGCCCCGCGCCGTGGTGTACGCGGCCTCCGGCGACATCCGCCCCGACGAGGCCCTCTCCGACATCGTCAGGGCGATCCGCGCCGGAGCCGTGGTCGTCACCCCCTCGCTGTACGCGCTCTACGACCAGCGCAACGCCCCGCCGGAGCTGCGGGAACCGGTGCTGGCCGCCATCGCGGAAGGCGGCGGCTCGCTGTTCGTCTCCGGCGTCGACCCCGGCTGGGGCAACGACGTGCTGCCCCTGCTGATCAGCGGACTCGGCACCACCGTCGACGTGATCCGCTGTCAGGAGATCTTCGACTACTCCACCTACGACCAGGAGGACTCGGTCCGGTACCTGGTCGGTATGGGCCAGCCGATGGACTACGAGCCGCCGATGATCGCCCCGACGGTCCCGACCATGGTGTGGGGCGGGCAGGTACGGCTGATGGCCAGGGCACTCGGCGTCGAACTCGACGAGATCCGCGAGACCCTGGACCGGCGCCCGCTCGACGCCACGGTCAGCACCAAGACGATGGGCGAGTTCGAGGCCGGCACCCAGGGCGCGGTCCGGTTCGAGGTGCAGGGCGTCGTCGGGGGCGAACCCCGCATCGTCATCGAGCACGTCACCCGCATCCATCCGTCCTGCGCGCCGGACTGGCCGGCACCGCCCGACGGAGACGGGGCGCACCGGGTGATCATCGAAGGCCGCCCGCGCATCGAGGTCACGGTCGAGGCCACCGGCGAGGGCGGCAACCGGTCCGCGGGCGGGAACGCCACCGCGGCCGGCCGGCTGGTGAGCGCCATCGACTGGCTCGTGGACGCGGAGCCAGGACTCTACGACGCGCTCGACGTTCCCCTGCGCCCCGCGGTCGGCAAGCTCGGAAGGAGACGGCCATGAAGATCGACATCCCCGAGGGCAAGGACGCGATCGCCTATGTGTGGGGGGAGATGGTCCCCGGCATCGGGCCCGCCGCCTCGAACTTCTCGCTGGCGGTGTACGCCCACACGACCCTCGGACTCCGCGAGTTCGAGGCCGCGCGGCTGCGGATCGCGCAGATCAACGGGTGCGCCTTCTGCCTCGACTGGCGGACCGAACGGGACGGGCAGAAGGTCGAGGAGGAGTTCGCCGACGCGGTGACCCGGTGGCGCACCACCGACGCCTTCGACGACCGCACCCGGCTGGCCGCCGAGTACGCCGAGCGGTACGCCCTGGACCACCACGGTCTCGACGACGAGTTCTGGGCTCGGATGACCGCGCACTACAGCCAGCTCGAGATCGTGGAGCTGAGCATGAGCATCGGCTCCTGGCTGGCGTTCGGCCGGCTCAACCACGTGCTGGGCCTCGACACCGTGTGCAGGCTGCCCAGCGGCCCGTCACCCTCCGGCAGGCGGCCGGACGCGAGGTGACCCAGCGCCCCAGATAGGCGATCGGACACGAGGAGGTAGCGGCTCAGGGCGCGAGCAACAGGGAGAACCTGTTCTCATTCCGTTGACGGCAAGGAACGTTACATGAGCGACAACACCCCAGACATTAATGGCCCCAAAGGCATCTCGCGTCGTGGATTCATCGCTGGAACCGGTTCCATTCTAGGGGTCGCGGCCCTCGCGGGTCGCGCTCCCGCGGCCTGGGCGGGGGCCGCCCCCGCGCCCGCTCCGATCGCCGACGGGGCGCGCGTCCCGGCCCTGGTGATCGGCACCGGATACGGCGGCTCCGTCGCCGCGCTGCGTCTCGCCCAGGCGGGCGTCGACGTGCACATGATCGAGATGGGCATGGCCTGGGACACCCCCGGCCCCGACGGCAAGATCTTCTGCAACACGCGCGAACCGGACTACCGGTCCTACTGGCTGCGCACCAGGACCAAGGCACCCCTCAACTACTTCCTCGGCTTCCCGATCGACAGGAACATCCCTCGCCACACCGGGATCCTGGACGCCGAGGAGTTCGGCGGCATCACGGTCTACCAGGGCCGCGGCGTCGGCGGCGGTTCGCTGGTCAACGGCGGCATGGCGGTCACTCCCAAGCGCGAGAACTTCGGCGCCGTCCTCCCGTCGGTGAACGCCGACGAGATGTACGGCGTCTACTACCCGCGTGCCAACGCGGGGCTCGGAGTCGGCACCATCGACCCGGCCTGGTTCGACTCCACCGCCTGCTACCAGTACGCCCGGGTCGGCCGTAAGCACGCCCAGCGTTCCGGCTTCCCGTTCGTCTTCGTGCCCGACGTGTACGACTGGGACTACATGAAGCAGGAGGCGGCCGGGACCGTCACCCGGTCGGCGCTGGCCGGCGAGATCCTCTACGGCAACAACCACGGCAAGAAGTCACTGCAGCAGACCTACCTCGCCCAGGCCAGGGCCACCGGCAGGGTCGCCATCTCGCCGCTGCACAAGGTCACCTCGGTGGCTCCGGCGGCCGGGGGCGGCTACGCGGTCGTCATCGAGCAGCTCGGCACCACCGGCGACGTCACGGCCACCAAGACCGTGACCGCGGACCGGGTGTTCTTCGCCGCCGGCAGCGTCGGCACCAGCAAGCTGCTGGTCATGCTGAAGGCCACCGGTGCGCTGCCGAACCTGAACGACGAGGTCGGCAGGGGCTGGGGCGACAACGGCAACGTCATGTGCGGCCGCGCCAACCACATGTGGGACCCGACCGGCGCGCTCCAGTCGGCCATCCCCTGCTGCGGCATCGACAACTGGGCCGCCGGTGGCGCGTTCGCCGAGGTCGCACCGTTGCCCACCGGGATCGAGACCTACGCCTCGTTCTATCTGTCGATCACCAACAACCCGCACCGCGCCCGGTTCTCCTGGAACGCCGCGACCGGCAAGGTCGATCTGGACTGGCAGGCCTCCTGGAAGCAGCCGTCCATCGACATGGCCAAGACGATCTTCGACAAGATCAACGCGAAGGAGGGGACGATCTACCGGACCGACCTCTTCGGCGTCTACAAGATCTGGGGCGACCACCTCACGTACCACCCGCTCGGCGGCGCGGTGTTGAACAAGGCCACCGACAACTACGGCCGCCTCACCGCCTACCCCGGCCTGTACGTCATCGACGGCTCGCTGATCCCCGGCAACACCAGCGTCAACCCGTTCGTCACCATCACGGCGCTCGCCGAACGGAACATCGAAAAGATCATAGCCACCGACCTGTAGTGATGATCCGAGGCGGTGGTCGGCCACGGGCGCGTGTGGCCGGCCTCCCCCGCGGGACGCACCCCGCCGATGACGATCGACGCGGAGCGCCGCCGCGCCACCCTAGGCGCCGTGGGTCCGCCGGTAGGATTGCCGCACTGGGCCGGGGTACGCCTTGCCACCGCCGTGGACCCGGCGCGCTGACAGTCACCGGCTTCGCTCATCGTTCCACCGAGGATCCGCCGCGAGGCGAGGCGGTGGTGAGGCGGCGAGTGAAGGGATGCCGTACCGATGCCGGACGACGCGACCGGGGCCGCGAGGCCGAAGAAGCGTGCGACGATCCAGGAGGTGGCGAAGCTCGCGGGCGTGTCACACCAGACCGTGTCGCGCTACTTCCGCAGGAGCGGCGGCCTGCGTCCGCGCACCGTGGCCAGCATCGAGCGGGCGGTGGCCGAACTCGACTACCGGCCGAACCTGGCCGCCCGGTCGATGCGGACCCGTAAGTCCAACAGGATCGTCGTCGTCCTTCCCGACCTGACGAATTTCATCCCGGCGCCGATCCTCCGGGGCGCTTCGGCGGCGGCGCACGAGGCCGACTACCTGCTCGACGTGATCGGCCTCGAGGGAGGTCAGGAGAGCCGGGCGGAGCGGGTGCTGTCCCTGCTGGACAGTGCGCAGGCGGACGGGATCCTGTCGTTCACCCCGCTCGGGCGGTTGGTCCGGGACCGGGCCGGGACGG
>NZ_BAAAVI010000110.1:0-17637 GCF_039534445.1 Streptosporangium fragile
CGACATGTGGCGGGCGGCCGCGGCGGTGCTCGTGGCCGGGGTGCCCGGAGCGGGGGCGGTGCCGCAGGCCGAGCTGCTCCGCGCGGCGCACAGTTCCCGGGTCGCCGGGCTGCCGAGGGTCGAGGCCGCCGCCCTGCGCGTCGTCCGCGGCCTGCGCGCGGCCCGGGCCCGTCACGACGGCCACCGCCTCGCCGACCTGGTCTCCGCACTTCGCGAGCTGCTGCTGACTGCGGGCCGGTTGGCCGCCGCCGACCCCGATCCGGCCCTGGCGGGAGTCGCGCGGCGCGCCTACCGGCCGGGCGAGAGCCTACGGGTCTACGGGATCTGCCGGGAGCCGGTGATCAGCGCCACCGGTTACGGCGGGGTGGTCACCCACCTTGTCGCCGAAGACGGGCGCTGGTTCTCCGTGGCGGACGTCAGGCCCGGGGGGCCGTCCCGTGCCCGCGGCGCCGGCACCGCCGCGGTGGCGCTCGGCGGTGCCACCCTGACCCATGCCGGACTGGCCCGCGGAGGGCTGCTGGTCTCCGGCACGACGATCTCCCCGGACGGCCGCCTGGGAGCGGGCCGGGGCGTGCGGGCCACCCCCCTCGCCGGCCTGCCCTGGTCGGGCGGGCCGCTGGAGGCCCTGTTCACCCACCCGGTCGCCGAGGCCGCCGACGAGAGGCTGTCCGCCGACCCGTGGGGCGATCCGCAGGACACCGGGGCGGCGGAGCGGCCGGTCGGATGCGACCTGATGATCGTCGGTGCCGAAGGGGACCGGGTGCTCGCCCGGGAGCTGCCGCGTTCCGGCGGTACGCTCCCCGGCGCGGGCCCCGGAGACCGCGGAGGTTCGGATCCTTCCACCCCCGGAGGCGGTTCCGGTGCCCCCGGAGGCGCCGACGGGCCGGAGACGCGGGCCGGTGGACCGCTGATCCGGCTGGTCCCGGCGAACCCCCATCCCGACCTGGCGCACGTCGCCAACCTGCGGCAGCTCGCCTCCCGGCCCGGCATGCGGGTGCGGGTGGTCGGCCGACTGGATCCCGAGAGAGCCGCCACCCTGCGCCCGCTCGCGGTCGGCCCGGTGCCGGGGCCGGGGCCCACGCTGCGCCTGCCCGCCGGGTGGCTGGGCCGGGCCGACCTGGGCTACGACCGCCTGCAGGGTTCCCACCTGCCGCCGAGTGACGAGTGCGTGCCGTGGACGGAGACGCGGGCCGAGGCCGACGCGGACCCGGTGGCGGGCTCGCCGCTGTGGCGGGTGCGCCGCCTGGTCGAGCTGGCCGTCTCCGGCGGGCGGCGGGCGGTCGCCGAGTCCGGTCGCGGCGGTGACTCGCCGGCCCGGCGGGCCCATCTCCGCCGCGCCGGGTTCGAGACCGCCGCCGCGCTGGTCGCCGTCGTCACCGAGGAGGCCGACCGCCGCACCCGCGACGTGTTCGGACGCCTGGTCGACTCCGATGCCGACAGGTACGCCCGGGCATGGCTCGCCGCCGCCGTCCATCTCACCGCGACCGAGCGGGCGCTGGTCCGGGCGTCCTGGCGCGACACCGGCACCCGCTGACTCGCCGTGATCGGGCGGGCGCTGGTCCGGGCGTCCTGGCGCGACACCGGCACCCGCCGAGATCCGATCCCCGGCCGGCACGCCCACCCCGGCCGGGGCGCGGAGCGCCGGGGCTCCGGCCCGGGGGCGTGCGGGGACGACCGGGCGCGGAACCCGGGCCGTCCCGCACACGTGTCAGCCGCCCTGGCCCGTCGTGCCCGGGCGCCCCGCGGTACGGCGCCCCGCGTGGCCCGCGTCAGCCGGTCCGGACGCGCAGCGTGAGATCACCGCCGAGCACATCCCCGAGCCGGTCGGCCTCCGCCTGGAGCCCCGCGCGGGGGACGTCGCACTCCGCCCAGACGGTGACCGACAGCAGGCCGTCCTCGGCGGTCCAGGTGCCGCAGACCCGGCCCCCGCTCACCACGACCGGGGAGATCCATCCGGCCGTCTTGCTGACCTCCCCACGCCGGGAGGGGGGAACGACCGCGGCGTCCCCGGTGCCGGGACCCAGGACGTACTGGTCGAAGGCCGGCAGCAGGCGCACCGTGGCCGAGGGCCCGGCCGAGGCCAGGTCGTCGAGGTCCTCGGTCCGCGCGTAGGCCTGCCGGCCCTCGATCTCGACCTTCGTGAGGCGGTCGCCCAGCGCGGCGACCCATGAGCGCAGGTCGGCCTTCTTCAGGGCGCCGCGGTACAGCCACTGGTCGAAGGCCTCGATCGGCGCGGGCCCGTAGGCCGCCAGGTAGGCGGGGATCGCCACGGCCGCCGCCTCCGCGGGGTCCCGCATGCCGGGCCAGCCCGGCAGGTGGGTGTCGGGCCGGGTGAAGGTCACCCGGCCGCCGTCGGCCGGCCCGTGGCAGAGCACCCCCTGGAACGCCAGAGGTTTGAGCACCGCGCCCCAGCCGGAGCCGAGGTGCTCGGCGACGCTCTCGTCACCGGTCTTCTCGATCACCTGCGCGGTCAGCTCCTCGCGGGTGAGCACCCTGCCGTCGAGGGCCTGGTGGGCGGCCTCGCCGATGGCCGCCAGCTGGTCGGCGGTGACGAAGGTGCGCTGCCAGGACTTCCGCTCCCAGCTGCGGGTCGCCGCCAGCAGGCTCAGGTAGGCGGCGGCCTCCTCGACGGGGAGCAGGTGCAGGGTGCCGCGCATCGCCCAGGTCTTGACCAGTTCCCGGCTCTCCAGAGCCTCCCGCACGCTCTCGGGCCGCGGCTCGCGCTGCCGGATCGCGACGGCCGTCCGCGCCGAGGAGGCGACCTGGGCCTGCACGCCGCACAGGCGCCGCACGATCGCCACGGGATCGCCGGTCTCCGGCTCCTCGAGCATCTGCCTGCGCATCCGCCAGGCGAGGACGTGATCCCAGGTGAGTTTCAAACGGTCTCCTCGATCGGCTGCGGAGCGGCGGGGCGGGCGACACCCTCCGGCGAACCGATCCGGGCGGGGGTGTGGTCCGCCCGCGGCCGGGGTGGCGACGGGCGTTCGACGACCATCATCCAGCCCTGTGGCCCGCGACGCGAACGCGGCCGCCCCGGGCCCCGGCTCGGCGCGTGAGCGGCGGGGCCGGCGGGGCGGCCGCGGCCGTGCTGGCGGCCGGGCTGGCGGCCGGGTCAGGCGCGGGGCGCCCAGACGAGCAGCCCCAGGCACATCTCGTCGGCGGTGCCCTCACCCCAGACGACGTAGCGCGGCGGGAGGTCACGCAGCGCGGGGAGCCGCTCGCGGAGGCCGGCGTCGTGGGTGCAGGTCACCCGGAAGGTGTCGCCGGCCTTCACGGCGACGGGCTCGGCGAGCGGGCGGATGGCCTGGTCGTCGAAGTTGTAGGCCGGGATGTCGAGGAGGGTGCGCGCGTCGGGCGTGCCGGGGTTGAGCTCCACCTTGATCGAGCGTCCGAGCAGGTGCATGTGCCCGGCGGTGGCGTAGACGGTGCCGGCCGTGTCGATCTTCGTGTCGCAGTGCTGGGTGGGCGAGGCGACCGGGGGTTTCCCGCCGTTGCACATCTGGTTGAGCCAGGTGACCATGCCCGTGGCATGCTCCCCGAAGCGCTTGACGACGTCGCGGACCGCCGCCTCGCGGTCGCACAGCGGGCCGGACTCGCGGCTCGTGCAGGGCAGCTCGATCGGCGCGAGCAGTTGCGCGGTGTCCAGGGGTTCGAGGTTCGCCGTGCCGTCGGCGAGCCGGAGCCGGATGCCGGACCGGTCGGTGCCGCCGGCCCCGCCGCCGGTGGCGAGCAGGTTGTAGTGCACCTGCATGACCAGCTTGCTGCCGGCCGGCATCGGGTAGCCGACCTTCTGTTCCAGCAGGGTCTCGTCGGCTCCCGGGGCCCAGTGCCCGACCCAGTCGCCGTCGTCGATGCCCGCGTCGCCGAAGCACGTCCATCCCTGGCCCGGCGTGCGCGCGTCGAACTCCTCGGCCGTCTTGGCCGCCTTCGGGTCGACCCGGAAGATGATCGCGTGGTGGACGAGGTCGGTGTTCTGCGGCAGGAACTGGCTGCCGGTGAGGAACGCCCCGCCGGTGAGTTCCGGATCGATCAGGAAGCAACGGTACTCGTCGATCCCCCCTGCGGGGGCCTTCGGCGTGTACGGCTCGGGCAGCTCCAGGGTGACGAACCTCTCGGAGGGCCGCAGCGGCTCCGCCTTCGGCGGCGGGGCCACCTCTCCGTGCCCACCGTGCCCACTATGCGTCCCGGTGCCCGCCGTGGCCGTCGCCGTCGGCGCGGGGGAGGCGGTGGTGCGCTCCGGCGCCGCGCACGCCCCCGTCAGGAGCAGCGCGGCGACCGCCGTCGCCACCATCCCCGGCCACCGTGCCGGCCACACCGCTCTTCCGCTCCCCACGGCTGTCTCTTGCTTCCCGTTCCCCATGGCCACCCCCTACTCCCCGGAAGTCTCCGCCCGGCCGTCGCGCGGCGGGGGTGGGACTCCGGCCCGGATCCTGGTTTCCAGGCTCCCCGCTCCCGACGCGGCTTTCCATCGGTCGCCCGGCCGAAAGCGCTCCTCCGCCGGGCGGAGGGTCCCCTACTCCTCGGGTACCGTCCGGGCAGCGAACCAGAAGGTCAGGGGGGTCGAGCCCGCGCGGCCGCGCAAGGTGGAGAAGGTCATGTCCGGGAGCGGCCCTGAGCCTCTCCGCCGGGCGGGACGCGGCAGGGGCGCGACGCTCAGCGGGCCGCCAGGCGGTCCGCCTCATCCTTGGGGACGTCGTACGACGCCCCGCAGAACGTGCACTGCATCCCGTATCTCGTACGGACGCGGAAGAGCGGGACGAAGAACAGGCTGAACCTGGTGACCCGCCTCGACAGGACCTGCGCCGCGGTGTTCCCGCAGGCGGGGCAGCGCAGGGGCAACGCCCCCAGCCGGTGGACGGCGGTACGAAGGCCGAAGATGAACAGCATTCCCCAGCCCTACCCCGTGGCGGGCCCGCGTGCGCGGTCCCACCGGCCGGGGAGACGGCGACCGTCCGGGCGGGGGACGGCGACCGTCCGGGCGGGGGACGGCGGCTGTCCCCGCACCGTCACACGCCGGGGCCCGGTCCGGCGCCGACGGCGGCCTCGCCCCTCGGATCGACACTGTCGGCGAATTGATCGCTGCGCCACGCGGCAGGGCGGATCGCCGCGAGGCGTGACGTCCTTTCGGGGAACAGCACACCCGGCTCGTCGCGGATCCTGATCGCCATGCTTCCCTTGGGGAAGGCCGCACGGGCCACCGCCAGAGTGGCCGCCGAGATCTGACCTGGACCAGTCGAACGCAGGGACACCGCGACACCATCCGGGAGCAAGAACGACAAGAGCGGCCCCATGATCACAAGGGTGATCATGGGGCCGCCGCTTTTTGATCTACTTTGCCAACGGTGTCCCTCTGGGAAGGTGGGAGCGTTTTATCGTGTCGGGCTTTCTCGCCGGAGCCGGGACCGATCTGTCGTTAGTGGTCAACCGAGGTGATCGAACGTTCCGCCTGGCTGTGCAGGGCTTCGACGAGAACCAGTTCTAGTGACCTCGACTGCCCCGGCTGGCGCTACGGCTGGTGCCCCGGCTGCTGCCGCGGCTGGCGCCCCGGCTCTTGCCCCGGCTGCCACCAGGGCCGGTCAGCCAAAGATTCACCGGGAGGATCTGGAGAGGCATGACACCCCCAACTGGTTGAGTTTTCGATCTTTCCGTTGAAACAATACCATCCATTGCGGCACATAAAAATAAAATGGGCTTCAATCTGGTTCGGGGATACTTTGGGGGATTATTGCAATAGTCCGACCTGCAGGAATTGCATGTTTTTTCTCTGTGGTGCCCGGCCATTCTAAATCACACTCTAAAGTTGGGTATGAATTTCTTTATGTCTTCGGCGGAAAGTCTGACTTCTCGTCTCGATGGGGGTTCCAGGTGTGCGAATGCCCTTCCCCCGGGACGCTGTTGAAAAATTGACCAAAGATGAAGCGAGTCCACGGTCGCACGTTTGATCATGGACCCGCTTCTCTGCCGATCCTGTCGAAGGTCGATCGTCGGTGTCGCCCCGCCAAGTCGAGTCCGAGCCGATCCTGGGTGGCGCCGCAGAGGTTGCACGGCTGCGTTCCCCAAGGGGAGCCTGGCGATCAAAGTTGTGCCCGAAGGTACGGATACTCGCCCTGGTCCACCAGGCGCACGGTCATTCGATGCTGCCGGAGAAGGACAAGAATCTGGTCGATCGGATTCTGGATCAGGCCGCCGAACTTGTGGATCATGTCGATGACGAACATCCGTGGGCCGGTCAGGATCCAGCCGGGGATGACCCCGGCCATGGCCATGCCGTGCCCGTCGGTGCGGTCGCGCCGGATCTGGTTGAGGGCCACGTGCCCGAAGATCACGGTGAGCGGGCTCGTGATGCCGCAAGAGATGAAACCGGCCAACCGCAAGAAGCGCGGATCCCGGGGTGGCCGCCCGGTCAGCCATGATCCGGATCTGTACAGGCAGCGCAACACGGCGGAACGCCGTATCAATCGGATCAAGGAGTGGCGGGGCCGGCCTTCCGCTTCGACAAGACACCCGAGAGTCACCTCGCCGGCCTTCATCTACGTGGAGCCATCTTGTGGATCCGAAGCCTTCAACCCATCTGAGGATCCGAAGTCCGTACGGGCCCTGGCCCGATCTTTTACGATCTTCGTTTGACCGGCTGACAGGTTCGGCTACGGGTTGGTTCCACCGTTGTCGTGCGACCGGTCGTAGGCGGTGCGGGCCCGGTCGACGGCGTGGGCGTGGAGTTCGGCCCACTCCCGGAGATGGGCCAGGGCGGCGTCCAGGGATACGCCCAGAGGCGTCAGCGAGTAGTGCACCCGAGGCGGTGTGAGCGCCTCGACCCTGCGCAGCACCACGCCGTCTCGTTCGAGCTCCTTCAGGGTCTGTGCCGCCATCTTGGCCGACATGCCGGGGACGCGGCGGCGCAGGTCGGCAAAGCGCACCTCCCCGGCGGGCTCCTCCGCCAGGATCTTGATCACCATGGAGGACCACTTGCCGCTGAGGCGGTCGAGAATCTGCCGGGTCGGGCAGGCGGGGTCGAAGAGGTCGCCCCGCGCGTCCGGCGCTGTCGATACGGTCACCTGTGCGTTACCTCGTTCCGGAAAAGTGCGTTCTTCCAGGATAAGCGGCTGTCTCTTACGGTAACAAGGTATCTTTTGGTTACCGAGAGGATGACAGTGAGCACCATGTCGGAGCAGGTGCGGGTCACGGTCGCACAGGGGGCGCTCCAAGGCGCCCTGAGCGCGGACGGGGTCGTGCGCTCGTTCAAGGGCGTCCCGTACGCCGAGCCGCCCGTCGGGGCGCTGCGCTGGCGCGCGCCGCGCCCGGCGCGGAGCTGGGCGGGAGTCCGGCCCGCGACCCGGTTCGGGCCGGTCGCCCCGCAGCCGATGCTGCCGGGCACCTCCCTCTACTCCGGCGGGCCGCAGCCGCAGAGCGAGGACTGCCTCTACCTCAACGTCTGGGCCCCTGCCGAACCGGCCGGGGCCCGGCCGGTGCTGGTCTGGTTCCACCTGGGCGCCTTCCTGTTCGGGTCCTCCTCCGACAGCCCTTCCGGCACGCCGATCTACGACGGCGAGGCGCTGGCGCGGGCCGGTGCGGTGGTCGTCACCGTCAACTACCGGCTCGGCCGCCTCGGGTTCCTCGCCCACCCCCGCCTGACCGAGGAGGCCCCGTACGGCGCGTCGGGCAACTACGGCCTGCTCGACCAAGTGGCCGCCCTGGAGTGGGTGCGCGACAACATCGCCGCCTTCGGCGGCGACCCCGGCCGCGTCACGATCTGGGGCCTGTCCGCCGGATCCGCCGGCGTGAGCGCGCTGATGACCTCCCCCCTGGCCCGGGGGCTGTTCCACCGCGCGATCGGGCAGAGCGCCGGGCTCTTCGGCCCCGTCGCGGACTCGGTCGGCATCAACGACATGTTGCAGGACCTCGACGCCGCGCACCGCACGGGCGAGAAGCTGGCCACGGCGCTGGGCGCCAGGTCGGCGGAGGATCTGCGCCGGCTTCCGCCCGAGCGGCTCGCGGCGGTCCACCTGCCCGCCGACCGGCCGTTCCGGATGGACATGCTGCCGTTCCCCGCCGGACGCGGCGACTTCGACTCCTGCTGGCCCATCGTGGACGGGCACCTGCTGCCGCGCAGCCCGTACGAGACCTTCTCGGCGGGTGAACAGGCGCCCGTTCCCCTCATCACCGGGTTCGCCGGCAACGAGGCGTCCTCCATGCCCGGCCTGCCCACCGTCGAGGCGTACCTGGCGGACGCCCGCACCGAGTACGGCGAGCTGGCCGAGCGCTTCCTGCGGCTCTACCCGGCGGACACCGACGACGAGGCGTTCGCCGCCACGGCGACGGCGAACGGCGACCGGATCTTCCGCTGGCAGAACTGGACCTGGGCCCGCCTGCACGCCGCGACGCACCCCGGCATGACCTGGTTCTACCAGTGGGAGCGCGTCCCGCCCATCCCGCCGGGCGCGGATCTCGCCGAGCGTGATCCGCGCGCCTTCCACGGCAGCGAGATCCCGTACGCCTTCCGCAACCTGCACGCCCGGCCCTGGCACTGGACCCGGGTCGACCGGGACCTGTCGGACGCGCTGTCGGCCTACTGGCTGGCTTTCGCCGAGAGCGGCGACCCGAACCACGGCGACCCGAACCGCGGGGGTCCGGACCGTGGCGGCCCGGATCGCGGCGAACGCCCCGCCTGGTCGCCGTTCGATCCGGAGCGGCCGAGGCCGCTGCACTTCGCCGACCGCGTCGCCGAGGCGGAGCTGTCCCACCGCGACCGGCTCGACTTCCTCGACGACCACTACCGCCGCCTCCGGCGACGCGTCACCGCCCGTTAGGGCCCGTATGGAGTTGAAATCAGAGGGATTCACCTGCGCGTTGGCCCACACTCCTGGTAGGCCGGCGCCATGGCGCGTGGAGACCTCACCGATGAGGAATGGTCCTTGGTCGAGCCTCACCTGCGCCTGGGCGAGCGAGGCCCGATCCCGGACCTGCGGCAGCAGTTCAACGCCGTGATGTGGCGGTTTCGCACCGGCAGTCCGTGGCGGGATCCGCCCGCCGGGTACGGGCCCTGGTCCATGGTGTACGACAGGTTCCGGTCGTGGGCCACGGCGGGCGTCTTCGAGGAGCTGACGAAGGCGATGATCGCCGGGGCCGCGGCCCGTGGGCAGGCCGGCCTCGACCTGGTCAGCGTGGACTCCACCACGGCCCGGGCGCATCACCACGCCGCCGGGATGGTCCTGGACGGCGAGCCGATCACTGCGCTGGAAGAGGCCGCCGAACAGGAAAAGGGGCTACGCCTCTCGCTTTGCGGCTCTCCGTTCTGCCGCTTGACGCAGCAGAACGGATTCGTCAACAGCGTCTCGGATCGGGGCGGGGCGCCGCGCCGGTCAGCGGCGGCGCAGGGCGGGGTCGGCCAGGGCCGGGGGGACGTAACCGACGTCTCCGGGGCCGATGTTCGTCCCCGGGGGCACCAGGGCGTCGATCGCGTCGAGGAGGTCCGGCGAGAGCCGCACCTCGTCGGCGCCCAGCTGGCCGGTGAGCTGCTCCAGCGTGCGCGGGCCGATCACCGCGGAGGTGACGGCCCGGTGGGAGAGCACGAACCCCAGGGCCAGGTGGATCATCGAGATGCCCGCCTCGGCGGCCAGTTCGGCCAGCTTCTCCACCACGTCGAGCTTGCGGGCGCGGATCTCCTCGGCCCTGAAGTCGAAGTGGTCGCCGTTGCGCGCGGCCCGGGAGTCGGCGGGCAGCGGCGCGTCGCGCCGGTACTTGCCGGTCAGCCAGCCGCCGTTCAGCGGGCTCCAGACGAGCACCCCGAGGTTGTAGCGCTCGGCCACCGGCAGCACCGCGGCCTCGGCGTGCCGGGCGAGGATCGAGTACGACGGCTGCTCGGTCGAGAACCGCTCCCGCCGGCGGCGCTCCGACACCCACTGGGCCTCGACGATCTCCTCGGCGGGGAAGGAGGAGGTGCCGATCGCCCGGACCTTGCCCTGGTGCACGAGATCGGACAGGGCTCCCAGGGTCTCGTCGATGTCGGTGTGCGGGTCGGGCCGGTGGACCTGGTACAGGTCGATCCAGTCGGTGTCGAGGCGGCGCAGGCTGTCCTCGACGGCCTGCATGATCCAGCGGCGGGAGTTGCCGCGGCGGTTGGGGGAGTCGCCCATCGGGTTGTGGAATTTCGTCGCCAGCACGATCTCGTCCCTGCGGCCCCTGATGGCCTTGCCGAGGATCGTCTCGCTCTCGCCGAACGCGTAGACGTCGGCGGTGTCGATGAAGTTGACGCCCGCGTCGAGCGCGGTGCCGACGATGCGCTCGCACTCGTCGTAGTCGGTGTTCCCCCACGCCCCGAACATCATCGTGCCGAGGCAGAGGGGGCTGACCTGGATGCCGGTGCGGCCAAGCGTGCGATGGTTCACGGGGAGGATCCTGCCAGGCCGCCGCCGGGTGTCCCCCGCCGGGTTCCGGTGCGCCGGCCCGGACCGGGGGAGCGGAGACCGGCCCGATATGTCCGGATCATGGGAGGGGGTCCGGTGTGGTGCGTCCGGGTCAGGGGAACGGAGCCCGGTCCGGCGCGCCGGACCGGGGAACGGCTCAGCCGAACGAGATCGTGACGTCGATGCCGCTCTCGTGCGGGATGCGCAGCACGTGGATCAACCGCTTGGCGTCGCGGAGGTAGGTCGAGGAGCCGTACCGCAGCACGGCGGGGCGCGCCGTCCCCCAGCGGATTCGTACGACGACGTCGCCGCGCCGCAGGTCCAGCCCGTCGGCGGTCGCGGAGGTGTTGGCCCGGTACGCGGCGGCGGTGCCGTCGGTGAAGGTCAGCCGGTCGGTGGGGTGCAGGATGAGCGGGATCTGCTCGGTCGCCGGGGAGGTCGTGGTGACCACCCGGCGCACGGCGTCGCGGGTTACGGTCACCTCGGTGCGCACCGACGAGTCGGGGGTGCGGTAGCGGATGCCGAACGGCTTGTCGTGCCCGCGGTGGTGCCCGGTCCACGCCGTGCCGCCCGGCTCGCCGTCGAAGTACTCGGCGGGCAGGACGCCGTCGGCGTCCGGCCGGCCGCCGGCCGGGACCGTCGCCCAGCACCCCTGGTTGTTGTCGTTCAGCGAGTGCACGACCATGCCCGCCTCGGGATGCCACAGGAAGGTCAGGCCGGTGCGCACCGTCGACGTCGCCCGGGTGCCGAAGTGGCCGCCCAGGTAGAGGCCGGGACGGCGGACGAACACGTGGTCCTGCCCCAGGTCGCTCCGGAGCTCCGTGAAGGACCGCTTCCTCAGGTACGGCAGCGAGGCGATGGCCACGGCCCGCCGGTGCCGGCGCGGGAACCGCTCGCCGTAGATGCCGTGGGAGAGGATGCGCGGAGAGGTGTCGCCCTTGGCCGGCGGGACGATCGGCGCGGTGTCGGCGGCCCAGGCGGCGCGCGCCGCGGCGAGGTCCTCCCGCGAGCTCATGAACGCGCCCAGCTGCGGCACCTCCGGGACGAACAGCGAGTTGAGGGCGGTGCGGTCCGGGTCGGGGCGTACCTCGTCGTAGAAGCGGGCGCTGGTGCGCGTCGACGGGGCGACGTTGACGATGTAGCCGGAGCCGTCCGGCTCGCGGACCAGGTTGTAGCCGAGCCAGTCGGTGAACTTCCGCGCCATCGAGACCAGCGTCGGGTCGCCCGTCAGGTGGTAGGTCTCGGCCATCTCCGGCAGCATGACCTCGAAGTTGTAGTTCATGTCGCTGCCGGACAGCTCGTAGAAGTATCCCGACGGGCTCTGCCCGCGCGCCGCCAGCTGCTTGACCGCCTCGCTGAGGCGTCCGCGCAGCTCGTCGTCGGGGTCGAGCTTCAGGGCGAGCGCCGCGCCCGCCAGGCCGGAGGAGGTCTGGTTGGCGTACACCAGCCGCGACTGCCAGACCTTGGTGTTGCCGAGGTCCAGGAACCAGGTCATCCCCTTGTGCAGCGCCGCCCGGATCTGGGCCTGGCGCTCCGGAAGCGTCCCGGAGCGCCGCAGCAACTCCAGGGTTTTGGCGAGGTAGCCCATGCCGAAGCCGGTCGCGGCCATGGCGTGCTCGTCGCGCCTGTACTCCGGCCAGGCCCCGTCCTCGTGCTGCAGCCGGAGGTAGTGTCCCAGCGCCGCGTCCAGGGCCGCGAGCAGCGCGGGGTCGCCCGCGTAGGGGTTCCACG
Organism: Streptosporangium fragile; assembly: GCF_039534445.1. NCBI lineage: Bacteria > Bacillati > Actinomycetota > Actinomycetes > Streptosporangiales > Streptosporangiaceae > Streptosporangium > Streptosporangium fragile. Next base: position 12,135 of record NZ_BAAAVI010000110.1, read on the forward strand.
GCCGCTGGTTGGTGTGGAACCAGCTCAGCGTGTAGACGTGTTCCTGCACGCGGGCGTTGTACGGTGCCGCCGGGCTGCGCCACCAGCCGCCCTTGAAGAAGCCGATCGTGCCGGGGTCGGCGTCCTCGATGTCGTTGACCATCGGGGCGAGCATCACCAGGTACGGCGCGTGGCGCTGCTCCACCGGGGTGAACAGCTTCCGGTCGGGCGCCCCCGGCGGCAGCGGGGTCAGGTCCGGCAGCCCGGCCGCGCGGGCGCGGGCGAGAGCGGGGGCTCCCGGCAGGGCGGCGAGCAGCGCCGCGGCGCCGGCGACTGCCAGCAGGCGCCGGCGGCTGAGCTGGGGACGGGGGACGGGGTGGCCGTGGATCACGGGGGCTCACTCCTCGGGGGGCTGGGGGACGCGGGCTCGCCATCGGCACGGTGGTCACGCGAGGGGCGGGGGAGCGGGGGCGTCCCGGGGGAGGCCCGCCGTCGGCCGCGCTTCGCGGTAACGTTCACCGTGGGTGATGGTGAGCGCTGCTCTATGACCGCAAAGATTCGGCCCAACGCCGATGGCGCGTCAAGATGCTAATGCCAATTAGTCCGGGTAAATCGTAGAACGGCCGGGTGCCGCGAGAAGGCCTTGACAGGATCCGGCCCGCGCTTGCAGGATGGTGGTCCGTACGCACTAATGCGCATTACTGAAGAACGGCCATTACACAGCGTGACGCGGCCGCAGGCCGGTCCGCGCCGGTTTCTACTCCAGGTAGGTGTTCGCGAGGGCGATCACCAGTCCCAGCAGCATGTAGATGCCCCCCACCCGCCAGGCGGCCGCCCAGGAGGTGCGGGCCGCCCGGGAGGCCCACGTCCCGAGGCAGAACAGGATCATCGCGTTGATCACCAGGACGACGTTGGCGCCGGTGCCGGCGTGCCACCAGCCCGCGTAGGCGCCCAGGAGCGCGGCCACGGCGGGCAGGGCGGCCGCGACCAGCGGCCACTCGCCGAGCACCGAGCGCATCGTCTGCGCGGTCGTCCCCCCGGTCGCGGTGTGGTGGGCCACCGCGTGCGCGTAGCCGTGGGCGACGGCCGCCGCCACCGCGGGGATCAGCACCCACACCGCGTCGTAACCGGGATCGGGCGCGGCGTCCTCCTGATCCAGGGCGGCCACCAGGCTACTGGCCAGGACGGCACCGTAGACGCCGCCGGACAGCAGCCGCTCGGGCGGCCGGCGCAGCAACCGGCGCAGCGCGGCCCGGGACGCACGGGGCCGGGGACGATCGGCGCGGTCGGGCATGGTCTCACTCGCGGCTGGGAAACAGGACAGCACCACACCTACCAGCCCGCCCGCCGCATCCGGTGGAGCCTCGCCGCCCGGAGGTCCCGGCTGTTCGCCCAGGTCGGGCCGGGTGGAGGCCGCCCCGGGCGGTCGCGTGCGAATCTGCGGCCCGCCTCGGAAAGCCGCGCGCGGACCCGTGGTCCGCCCCCAGCCCTGCGGCCCCCCACCTGTGCGGCTCCCGGCCGTGCGCGGACCCGTGGCCCGGCACGGACATCCGCGGGCGTCCCGAACCGGCCCGGACGGCCCCGCCCGGACCCCGCCCTCCACGGTCCGTGTGTGTATTTCTCCGTGGTAGGCCGGGCCCCGGCCAGGGACCATCGCGAGACCGGCCGGGCGCGACCTCGCCCTGCCGCGCGTGCGATGGGCACCCGAGGGTGGGAGCGTCGATGGGACAGGTACGGGAGCAGCGGATCCCGCTCGGCAACAGGCCGCTTCTCGACACCGAAGATCTCGACGAGGCCCGCGCGCGGGTCTCCGCGGTGTTCTGCCCGCACCGGCTGGAGCTCACCGGGGGCGCGCCGGGCCTGGCCGCGCGGCTCAACTCGGCCCGGCTGGGCGGCCTGCGGGTGAACTACCTGGACTACGGGGCCGCCGTCCGCATCGAACCGGGCGAGCTGGAGTCCTTCTTCCTGGTGCAGATCCCGCTGGCCGGGCGGAGCCTCATCCGGTGCGGCGGCCAGGAGATCGTCTCGACCCCTCGACTGGCCTCCCTGCCGTCACCGTCGCAGCACCTCGACATGCGCTGGGAGGCGGGCTGCCCGCAGCTGATCGTCAAGTTCGACCGGTCCGCCGTCGAGGGCGCGCTGGAGGTGATGCTCGGGGAGCGGCTCGACCAGCCGGTCGTCTTCGACCTGGGCATGGACATGACCTCGGGCTGGGTGCGGGCCTGGCGGGCGATGGTCGACCTCGTCGTCGGAGAGGCCGACCACGACGACGGGCTCGCCGCGCAACCACTGGCCGTCGCCCACCTGGAGAACGCCCTGCTCACCTCGCTCCTCACCGAACAGCCGTCCAACTACCGGGAGCGGCTGTGCGCCCCCCGGCCCCCCGCCCTGCCCAAGGTCGTGCGCCGGGCGATGGAGTTCATCGAGAGCCACGCCGACCTGCCGCTGACCACCGAGGAGATCGCGCGTGCCGTGGCGGTCAGCGGCAGGTCCCTCCAGGAGGGTTTCCGCCGCCACCTCGGCCTGACCCCGATGGCCTACCTCCGGGACGTGCGCCTCGACCGGGTTCACGAGGAACTGGCGGCCGGTGACCCCGCCCGGTGCACCGTGACGGGTGTGGCGGCGCGGTGGGGCTTCCTCCACCAGGGGCGGTTCGCCGCGCTCTACCGCGAGCGCCACGGTCAGGCGCCTTCCCGTACCCTCCGCGGCTGCTGACGCCGCCCACGCCGGTTCTCCGCGGTCCGATGCCGTGGGTGTTGGTCCCCCACGGGCTTTCCGTGGCTGTCGCCGTCGCTCGCGCCAAATGGATGGAACCCGCGCTGAGCGGATGGCTCGTGCGGTGGGGCCCGCCGTACCTTTTCATCAGGCGCCGATCGATCAATCCACCGCAGAACTCCCGAGAAAGGGCATACAACCATGCGTAGAATCCTTGTCGTCGGCGCAGGCCAGGCCGGTCTCCACCTCGCTCTCGGCCTGCTTCGGAACGGTTACGACGTCACCGTGGTCTCCAACCGGACGCCGGAAGACATCCGTGACGGCCGGGTCATGTCAGGCCAGGCCATGTTCGGTACGGCCCTCGGCCACGAGCGCGCCCTCGGGCTGGACCTGTGGGCCGGTGACTGCCCCCCGATCGAGGGGATGCAGGTCGCGGTGGCCGGACCCGGCGGTGAGGCGGCGATCCGCTGGGCCGCCCGGCTCGACACCCCCGCCCGCTCGGTCGACCAGCGGCTGAAGATGCCGGCCTGGATGGCGGAGGTGGAACGGCTCGGCGGCAAGATCATCATCCATGACGCGACCGTGGACGATCTGGAAGCCTACGCTGCCCAGTACGACCTGGTCCTGGTCGCCGCCGGCAAGGGGCCGCTCGCCTCGATCTTCGAGCGCGACCTGCCGCGCTCGCCGTACCGCGCCCCGCAGCGGGCCCTGGCTCTCACCTACGTCACCGGCCTCGCACCGCGGCCAGGGCACTCCGCGGTGTGCTTCAACCTGATCCCCGGGGTCGGCGAGTACTTCGTCTTCCCCGCGCTCACCGTCACCGGCCCCTGCGAGATCATGGTCTTCGAGGGGCTGCCGGGCGGGCCGATGGACTGCTGGTCGGACGTCCGCACCCCGGCCGAGCACCTGGCCAGGAGCCGGTGGATCCTGGAGACCTTCCTGCCCTGGGAGGCGGAGCGGTGCGAGGGCGTCGAGCTCACCGACGAGGGCGGCGTCCTGTCGGGACGCTTCACCCCCGTCGTGCGCAGGCCCGTGGCGACGCTGCCCTCCGGCGCCCCGGTCCTGGGCGCGGCCGACGTGGTGGTGCTCAACGATCCGATCACCGGGCAGGGCGCCAACAACGCCGCCAAGTGCGCGGCCTCCTACCTGGCCGCCATCCTGGAGCGCGGCGAGCAGTCGTTCGACGCGGCGTGGATGGAGCGGACCTTCGCGCGCTACTGGGAGGACGCCCGGCATGTCACGACCTGGACGAACATGCTTCTGGCGCCTCCGCCGCCGCACGTGCTGCGGATCCTGGCCGCCGCGGAACGGCTGCCCGAGGTGGCGTCCCGCTTCGTCAACGGCTTCGACGACCCGGCGGACTACGCCGGCTGGTTCACGGACCCGGCGGGGGCGGACGAGTACCTCGCCCGGGTGGAAGGCTGAGGGGACGCCATGAGATCTCTGCGTGAGGCCCTCGGGCGGTACGCGACCGGGGTCGCGGTGGTCACCACGGCCCTCCCGGAGGGCGGCCGGGCCGGGGTCACCGTCAACTCCTTCACCTCGGTCTCGCTCGATCCGCCGCTGGTCCTGTGGTGCCTGTCCCGGCGCGCTCCCAGCGCGCCGGCCTTCCTCGCCGCCGGCCGGTTCGCCGTCAACGTCCTGGCCGCGGACCAGGAGCACCTGTCGCGGCGGTTCGCGACACCGCTGCCCGACAAGTTCGCCGGGGTGGAGACCCGCCCCGGCCCCGGCGGCGTGCCGGTGCTGGCCGGGACCCTGGCCCGCTTCACCTGCCGTACGGCGGCCACGTACGACGGCGGCGACCACGTCATCTTCGTCGGCGAGATCGAGCACTTCGAGTGCTCGGACGGCGATCCGCTGGTCTTCCACTCCGGCGGCTACCGGGAGTTCTCCCCGCCCGAGCGGGAGGTGGCCCGGGTCGGCGCGTGACCCGGCCGGTGCGCCGCCGTGGGGCTCGGGCCGGGCGGCGCCCGGACCGGTCGCGTCCTCCCGGGGAGGAGGCCGGGTCAGGTGGCAGCCGGCCCAGTCGAGGAGGTCGGGTCAGGTGGTCGGACCGGTCGAGGAGGTCAGGTCAGGTGGCGGCCGAACCAGTCGAGGACGCGCTGGTAGGCCTGGGCCGCGGCCCCGGCGTCGTACCGCGGGCCGGTGTCGTTGAAGAAGGCGTGGTCGACGCCGGGGAACGTCACGATCTCGTGCTCCAGGCCCGCCCGTTCCAGTGCCGCCTTGGCCTTGTCCCGGGTGGCGTTGACCCGGCTGTCCAGTTCGGCGTAGACGGCGAGGACCGCGGCCCTGGAGCCGGTGAAGTCGGCGTCGTCGGGCAGCGGGCCGTAGAACGGGGCGGCCGCCGCCAGGCGCGGCTCGTCGGAGGAGAGCAGCAGCCAGGTCATGCCCCCGCCGAAGCAGAAGCCGATCGCCCCCAGTTTCGCGCCGGGGACCCGCCGCTCCAACTCGTCGAGGGCGGCCTTCATGTCCGCGGCGAAGTGGTCCTGCGGGATGCCGCCCAGGGCGGCGGTGACCTCGGCCGTGTCGCCGAAGGAGTCGGTCCCGCCCTCCCGCGAGAGCAGGTCCAGGGCGAGCGCGGAGTAACCGCTGGCCGCCAGGCGCCCGGCCACCGAACGGGTGTGGTCGTTCAGCCCCCGGTTCTCGTGGATGACCAGCACCGCGCCGCGCGGGTCCGGGGCCGCGGCCCAGGCGCCCCGGAGCGTCACGTTCTCCTCCGGGCCGGGGAAGACGATCCCCTCGGTGGGCAACGGGGACGGCCCGGCGGGCGAGGCGGCGGGCGCCGCGGCGCCGGACGGCGTGCCCGGCG
>NZ_BAAAVI010000111.1:0-17552 GCF_039534445.1 Streptosporangium fragile
GCGGTGGCCCGCCGAGCGGTTCGCGCGGGTCGCGGCCTGGCTGCGGGACGGAGGGAACGAGGTCCTGGTCACCGGGAACGCCGCCGAGCGGCCGGTCGCCGAGGAGGTGGCCGCCCGCGCCGGCCTGCCGCCGGACCGCGTGCTCGCCGGGCGCACCGGCCTGGGAGAGCTGGCCGCGCTGGTGGCGGACGCCCGGCTGGTCGTCTGCGGCGACACCGGGGTGGCCCACCTGGCGACCGCGTTCGCCACCCCCTCGGTGGTCCTGTTCGGCCCCGTGGCGCCGGCCCTGTGGGGGCCGCCGCCGCACGGGCCGCACGTCGTCCTCTGGGCGGGGCGCTCCGGCGACCCCCACGGGGACCGGCCCGATCCGGGCCTGCTGGAAATCGGCGTCCGGGACGTCCTCGGCGCCGCTGCCGATCTGCTGGAGGTAGTCGATGAACGCGCGACGGGTGGTGGTCACCGGCGGAGCCGGATTCCTCGGTTCGCACCTGTGCGAGCGGCTGGTCGAGGAGGGGGCCGGGGTCGTCTGCATGGACAACTTCCTGACCGGCTCGCCCCGTAACGTCGAGCATCTCATCGGGCGGCCGTCGTTCCGGCTCGTCGAGTGTGACCTGACGGGCTTCGTCCACGTTCCCGGGGACGTGGACCTGGTGCTCCACTTCGCCTCCGCGGCCTCACCCGTGGACTACATGCGGCTGCCGATCGAGACGCTCAAGGTGGGCAGCCTCGGCACCCTGCACGCCCTCGGGCTCGCCAAGGAGAAGGGCGCCCGCTTCGTGCTGGCCTCCACGAGCGAGGTGTACGGCGACCCGCTGGAGCACCCGCAGCGGGAGACCTACTGGGGCAACGTCAACCCCGTCGGCCCGCGGAGCGTGTACGACGAGGCCAAGCGCTTCGCCGAGTCGCTGACCACGGCCTACCGCAACTCCCACGGGACCGACACCGCGATCGTACGGATCTTCAACACGTACGGGCCGCGGATGCGGCCCCACGACGGCCGGGCCATCCCCACCTTCATCCGCCAGGCCCTGCGCGGCGAGCCGATCACCGTGGCCGGCGACGGAAGGCAGACGAGGTCCGTCTGCTACGTGGACGACACCGTGGAGGGGATCCTCGCGCTGGCCCGCAGCGGGTTCGAGGGCCCCGTCAACATCGGCAACCCCGCGGAGATGACCGTCCTCGCCCTGGCGGAGACGATCCGGCAGCTCGTCGGCTCGGAGTCGCCGATCCGGTTCGTCGGCCGACCGGTGGACGACCCCGAGGTCCGGCGCCCCGACACCGCGCTGGCCGCCTCGCGCCTGGGGTGGCAGCCCCGGGTCGACGTCACCGAGGGGCTGCGCCGCACCATCTCGTGGTTCGCGCGGGAACTGCGCGCGTCGGGGGAGCTGGTCTCCCGCTGAGAGAGGGGGATTCCGGCTCGCCGTCGTGGTCGTCCGGGCCCGTCGTGGTCGTCCGGATCCGCCGCGGTCGCCGGCGCCGACCGGTACCGGGCGCGGGGCCGTTCCCGGGCCGCGTCGGCGCGGGTGCTCACTCCGCTCCCCGGGCGTCGGCGCGCACGAGCCGGAGGAAGGCCTTGAGCCCGGTGATCACTTCGTGGTTGTCGGTGAGGCCGTCCACCGTGTCCTCGAAACGGCGGGCGAGGCCGGTGATCCGGCGTTCCAGCCCCTCGTCGCCGGCCCGCAGGTCGGCGCGGAGCTCCGCGGTGTCCTGCCGGAGCCGCTCGACGGACTCGGTGAGCGCGGCCATCTCGGTCGCCAGGCCGTCCACCCGCGCGACGAGGGAGACGACGTCCTCGCGCGGGTGCCGGGCCTCGCTCATCAGCGTGGTGACCCGCTCGCGCAGGTGCGACAGGTAGGCGCCCGCGGGCCGGAAGAAGGTGCTGAGCAGGTAGAACCCGGCGAAGTAGTAGCCCACGTCGGCGCCGGAGAAGAAGGTGATGACGGCGAGGACCGCGGCCGAGACGAGGTGGCCGCCGATCGCGAACCTGCGCATGCGCCGGGCGATCTCCAGCGCCTCGGCCTCGTGGGCCTCGGGCACCTCGATCCCGCGCTCGCGCGAGGCGTGGATCTCGTGGACGACCCGGCGCGCGCCGAAGTAGAGGTTCCACGGGAGGGTGAGGAGCACGATCAGCCAGATGAGGCTGATCGCGCCGAGCGCCAGCGACAGGAACGTGGAGAGCGGAACGTCGGCGTACACGAGCAGCCACCCGGCCACCACCGTGGTGACCAGCGCGACCAGGAAGATCCACCATCTCATGGCGAGAGCATCCCGGAGGTCGCGGGCCCCGGGAAGGGCGCGCGCACTCAGGCGCGGCTGGGTGTTCCTACTCAGGTCCCCGGAGCCCGGCCCGGTCGCACGCCGCCGGGCCGTCGTGTGCTGTCGCCGGCCGCGTGGGGCGAGGAGACGGGGCGGCGCCCCCCGGCGTCCCCGCCGCGCGGTCTGCGACGGTCAGGCGGTGGTGAAGGACTCGTCGACGGCGCCCGGGGCCAGGACGTGCTCGATGACCATGACGGCGGCACCGATCACGCCCGCGCGGTCGCCCAGCTCGCTGGCGGCGATCGTCAGGTGCTGGGTGGCCAGGGGGAGCGAGCGGCTGTAGATGACCTCGCGCAGGCCCGCGAGGACCTGCTCGCCGGCCTCGGCGATGTCGCCGCCGACCACGATCACCGAGGGGTTGAAGAAGTTGACGATGGAGGCGAGCACGTCGCCGACCTCGCGGCCGGCCTGCCGGATGAGCTGCACGGCCTGGGTGTTGCCGCCGCGCACCAGGCGGATCACGTCGCGGCTGTCGTCGGCCGCCACTCCTTCGGCGCGCAGCCTGGCGGCCAGCGCGGCGCCGCTGGCGACGGCCTCCAGGCAGCCGGTGTTCCCGCAGCGGCAGACGGTGTCGGGGATCGAGGCCACGCGGATGTGCCCGATGTCGCCGGCCGCGCCCTGAGCCCCCCGATGCAGGCGGCGGTCGCTGATGATGCCGCAGCCGATGCCGGTGCCGATCTTGATGAAGATGAGGTGCTCGGTGTCGGGGCGGGCGACCCAGTGCTCCCCCAACGCCATGATGTTGACGTCGTTGTCGACGAGGACGGGGGCGTCGAAGCGCGACCCGAGCCACTCGGGCACCGGGAAGCCGTCCCAGCCGGGCATGATCGGCGGGTTGACCGGCCGTCCCGAGCCGTGCGCGACCGGGCCGGGGAGCCCGAGGCCGATGCCGCAGACGTCCCGCCGGTCATGGCCGGTCTCGGCGAGCATCTCCTCGAACATGCGGTGCAGCCAGCCGAGTGTCTCCTCGGGGCCGCGGTCGATCCGGATCTCGGCCGTGCGCTCCGCCAGGATCTCACCGCCCAGGTCGGTGATCGCCACCCGGGCGTGCGTGGCGCCGAGGTCGGCGGCGAGGACGATGCGGGCGGCGCGGTTGAAGGCGAAGGCGACGGCGGGGCGGCCGCCGGAGGAGACGGCCTCGTCGGTCGGGAGGATCCACTCGCGGCTCACCAGCGCGTCCAGGCGCTGCGCCAGGGTGGATCTGGCCAGCCCGGTCATCTGGACCAGTTCGGCCCTCGTCCGGGGCCGGCCATCGCGCAGGATCTTCAGAAGCGCCCCCGCGCCGGCGTTCGAGCCGCTCGCTTCACTCAGCATGCGCCTAGTCAACACTCCTCGTTTTGGCCACGTCAAAGCAACTTACGTTCTTTTGGTACCCAGTTGCGACCGGTAACCGCTTGATTCTGACTGATCATCGCCGTAAGAAGGCGCAAATATCGCGGAAGGGGAAGAAAACGGCGGCGTGGTGGATCAGCCCGCGGCGGAGGGGGCGCCCGGCGTCCGACGGGGACGCCGGAAGAAGGCGGCCACCGCGTACGGGTCGACGGGGTCGGCGAGCAGGGCCCGCATCTCCTCCGCGCGCTCCGGATCGACCTTGAACGGGTGGCCGAACACGTGCGGGCCCGAACCGTCGCTCAGCATCCTGGTCAGCATCAGGTCACCGGGCAGGGCCTGCCGCGAGAGCAGCTCGTCGGAGAGCGTCACCCGCTCCTCGCCGTCGCGTACGGTGATCTCCTCCCCGGCCACCGCCACGACCTCCCAGAGGCGCAGCGGCGTACGCCGCCACGACTCCAGCAGCTCCACCTCGTCGTCGCGCAGCCACTCGGCCCGCGCGTCCAGGAACTCGCCGACCACGTCGTGCTCGAACAGCGCCAGGTCGGCCAGGGCGGGCTCGGCCACCCGGACGCTCAGCGCGACCAGATCCTCGACCAGGCGGCGGCGGGCCGGGCGGTAGGCGTACGCGAGCAGCTGCCGGAACAGGTGCGCGGCCCGCTCGGGCAGCGGGGCGCCCGCCTCGGTGCGGCACGCGGCGTACTCGGCGGCGTCCCGCTCGGCCGGGGCCAGCCCGGGGGAGAGGGACAGCACCTCGGAGACCAGCCCGGCCGCCTCGAACGAGCGGCCCTGGCCCTCGGCCGATCTGGCGATCAGCAGCAGCGCGGCCGGTTCGGTCCGGGGGAGCGCCCCGACCAGCGCCGGGCCGAGCGGCTCGCGCTCCACCTCGTCGGCGATCCGCTCCAGCACCGCCTCCGACCGGGACAGGTAGGTGATCGCCTTGGACAGGTCGGCACCCTCTCCGTAGGTGCGCAGGGCGCTGCGCACCAGGGCCAGCCTGATGACGTCCAGCGGAGCCAGGCCCGCGACCGACTCGGCGTCCCACGGCGCCCCCACGATCCCCACCCGGCCGCCGCGCAGCTCCAGCGAGGCGCCCACCAGCAGCGGGGCCAGCGGCGGGAGCGGGTCGGCGAAGGTCTCGGGGGCCTTCATCAGCAGCTCCAGGACCACCACGTCGATCGGCACGCCGGGGCTGGGCTCCAGCCCCTCGGCGAAGGCGCGTAGCGTGTCGAGCGCCTGCTCGCCGAACTCCTGCACCACCCGGAGCGCCCGCTCGGCGGGGACGTCGTCCAGGTCGGCGACCGACAGCTCGAAGGAGCCGCCGCGCAGCCGCAGCGCGGCCGCCTGTCCCGGCTCCAGCCCGGCCAGCCAGCCCGCCGGCCCGGTCAGGACCGGCTCGCCCGTCTCCGTCGAGGTCCGGACCCGCCCGCCCCCGGCCAGCGGCACCCCGTCGCCGTCGGCCAGCCGCGCCCACAGCCGCAGGTCGTCGGCGGCCAGCAGCACCCCGTCCGCCAGTTCGGCCCGGGTGACGAGGTGCGTCAGCACCGCGCCCTCGCTCAACGTGAGAAGCTCGCTCATCCCCCCATTGTTCTCGACCCGCGGACGCGGCGGAGCCGGGCGGTGCGGAGACCCGGCGGGCCGCGCGGGCTGCCGGGGACCGCCCGCGCGGCCCGGCCCGGCATCAGGGGGAGGTGCCCAGGCCGGGGTTGTCGGCCAGCCAGGTGGCGTACCGCCTGCTCCGCCGTACCGCGTCGGCGTGCGCGCCCTTGGCGTGCTCGAAGATCGACGACGCGACGCTCGCGGTGGCCGCCTCCGGGTGCCAGCCGAGCAGCTGCCGCCAGCGCAGCGGAGTCCCGGTGAGCGGCACCAGCCTCAGTCCCTCGGCGGGCTGGAAGGTGGCCTGGCAGAGCGCGACGGCGCGGCCCACCTTGGCCAGGTGCATGCAGGTGGCCACGTCCGTCTCGTAGATGGTGCGGGGCGTGAAACCCGCGCGGGCGCAGGCGGTGGCGAAGCAGTCGCCGAAGCAGCTGTCGCCCGGAGTGACCGTCCACTGCTCGTCGGCCAGCTCGGCCAGGTCGACCTCCTTCCGGTCGGCCAGCGGGTGATCCTCGTTGACGAGTACGAAGACCGGGTCGGTGCCGACGGTGAGCCACACCACCGGCCCCTCCACCGGCGGCAGGCTCTCCCCGCAGGCGCCGATGAACACGAAGTCGAGCCGGCCGAGCATCACCATGCTGGTCAGCTCCCTGGCCGACCAGGAGGTGTGGGTGCTCACCGGAGTCGAGGGCCAGGCGGTGGCCAGGCGGTCCATCAGCCCGCCGAGTATCGGCCCGTTGGTGGCGCCCAGGCGGTATCTGGGGATGTCGGCCGTGGCGTTGGCGAAGCGCCGGGCCTCCTCCTGGAGCTCTCGGGCGGCGGGCAGCAGGACCATCGCCCTCGACAGGACGAGCTCTCCCAGGGGCGTCGGCCGCGCGCCGTTGTGGTCACGTTCGAAGAGAGTCCCGCCGAGCACCCGCTCTATCCGTTTGAGCTGCGCCGTCAGTGCGGGCTGAGCCAGACCGAGGTGGCTGGCCGCCTTGGTCACGCTACCGGCCTCGGCGACCGCGCGCACGATCCTGAGGTGTCGGAGCTCGAGATCCATACCGGGAAGGTAAGGCCAGCGCGGTATGGCTGCAATGCAATTGAGTCATGAAATCTGACTCAATTTTGTGTAAATACACTTGTGAAGGTTATGGATTGATAAGAACCGATTTTCCGTGACGTCCGATGTGAATGGGCGCGCCCGGCGGGGTGCCGGGCGGCCCCGCGGATGTGCGGGCGGGGTGGGTTGGACGGGCGCGGGGGCGGGGTTATGATCCGCCGATGGACGTGGCAGCGCTCACTCCCGGCGAGGCCCGGCGCCGTTTCCGCGAGGGGCTGCGGACGCCCACCGCCGGATGGTGCCGGGGCTGGACCCAGGCCAACCTGCTCGCGGTGCCCCGCGACCTCGCCTACGACCTGCTCCTGTTCGCCCAGCGCAACCCGGTCGCCTGCCCGGTGCTGGATGTCGGGGATCCCGGCGCGGTGAGTACGGAGCTGTTCGGCGGCGACCTCCGCACCGACCTGCCCGCCTACCGGATCTACGAGGGCGGCACGGCCGTGGCCGACGTGGGCGACGTGCGCGACGCCTGGCGGGACGACCTGGTGGCCTTCCTGCTGGGCTGCAGCTTCACCTTCGAGGACGCGCTGCTGCGCGCCGGGGTCCCGGTCCGGCACATCGAGGCCGGGACGAACGTGCCCATGTATCTCACCTCGGTTCCCTGCCGCCCGGCGGGCTCGCTGGGCGGGCCGCTGGTCGTCTCGATGCGCCCGGTCCCGGCGTCCCTGGTCCCGACCGCCGTCCGGGTGACCGCGCGGTACCCGGCGGTGCACGGGGCCCCGGTGCACGTCGGCGACCCGAGGGAGATCGGGATCGCCGACCTGGGCGTTCCCGACTTCGGCGACCCCGTGGAGATCCGGCCGGGGGAGGTCCCGGTCTTCTGGGCCTGCGGGGTGACCCCGCAGGCCGCCGTCATGGCCGGCGGGGTGCCGTACGCGATCGGCCACCTCCCGGGCCACATGGCGATCACCGACGTCAGGGACGACCGCTTCCAGGTGCCCTGAGGGACTCCCCGGCCCGCGCGAGGGCCGCGGTGAGCGCGTCCAGCTGCGACGCCAGGGAGGGGGCGCCGGGGCGGTTGTCGATCTCGGTGTGCGGCACCGCGGGAGGTTCGTCCACCCGGATCGCCCGCAGGTAGTCGTCGAACCGGTCAAGTTTGCCCGCGTCCCTGGACAGCCCCCTGGCCGTCAGCCGGGAGCGCAGGGTGGGCCCGTCCGAGCGGACCCAGAGCAGGTGGACCGGGGGCCCGCCCAGCTCCCCGACCCAGCGCGCCCACACCGCGGCGTCGTGCACCTGGGTGGTGAAGGGGCCTTCGAGCAGGACCGGGCAGCCGTGGGCGCGGATCTGCCGGGCGACCGCGGTCAGCCCCTCGTACTCGTACCGCTTGACGTGCTCGTCGTACCAGGGGCCCTCGCGCTCGCCCCGGTCCCGGCCGTGGGCGCGCAGGGTGGCCGCCACGAACCCGCCGTAGACGGTGTCCTTGTCGAGCAGCGCGGGCACCGGGTCGAGCCGGGCCAGCAGCGCCGCCGCCACGGTCGACTTCCCCGCGCCCGGCGGCCCGCTCACCACCCACAGCGGCGCCGGCCCGGCCGGGCCCGGTGTCCTCGTCATGAGCCCTATTCTGGCCCGCTCACCCCTTCAGCCCGGATCGGGAGATGCCCTCGATGACCCAGCGCTGGGCGACGAGGTAGAGCGCGATCACCGGCAGGCTGGCGATCACCGCGCCGGTCATCAGCAGGTCGTAGCGGATGTTGTTGGCGCCCTGGAAGTTGCCCAGGCCCGCCGGGAGGGTCAGGGACTCCGGGCTCAGCAGCACGTAGATCGGCCACAGGAAGTCGTTCCAGTTGGTGAGGAACGACAGCAGGAAGAGGGTGACCAGCGCCGGGCGGGCCAGGGGGAGCGCGATGGTGGTGAAGATCTGCCATCGGTTGCAGCCGTCCAGCTCGGCGGCCTCCTCCAGCTCGCCCGGCAGGGTGACGAAGAACTGCCGTAGGAAGAACACCCCGAACGCCCCCGCCGCGGCCGGGACGATCACCGCGGGCAGGCTGTCCACCCAGGCCAGCTCGTTGACGATCAGGAAGTTCGGGATCAGCAGCACCACGGGCGGCACGAACAGGGTCGCCACGATCACCGCGAAGATCGCGTTCCGGCCGCGGAAGCGGAGCCTGGCCAGCGCGTACGCGGCCGGCGCCGCCGTCACCAGGACCAGCGCCGCGTGGGCGGTCGCGGCGGCGAGGCTGTTGGCGAACCAGGCGACGATCGGGCTGTCCGCGCTGTTCAGGATCTCCCGGTAGGCGTCCAGGGTGGCCGGGTCCGGGATCCACCGCGGCTCTGTCGACCCCGCGCCCTCCCGCGTCTTGAACGAGGTGGAGACCATGTAGACCAGCGGGCTCAGGTAGAGCGCCGCGATCACCGCGAGGACCAGGTGGAGCAGCGCGCGCCGGAGCCGGCGGACGTCGCGGGTCAAGGCCTGCTCCTCTCCCGGAAGGCGCCGAAGACCAGGGCGCTGGCGAGCATCAGGAAGGCGGCGAGGACGAAGCTCATCGCGGACGCGGTGCCCATGTCGAACTGGCGCAGGCCGGTCTCGGCGATGAGGTAGATCGCGGTCTTCGTCTGGTCGGCCGGGGCGCCGCCGGTGATCAGATACGACTGGCCGAACATGTTGGCCGAAGCCAGGATCGTGGAGTTGACCACGAACACCATGACCGGCCGCAGCCCCGGCAGGGTGACCGCGCGGAACCGGTGCCGGGCGGAGGCGCCGTCGACCATCGCCGCCTCGTGCAGCTCGCGCGGGATGTCCTGGAGCCCGGCGAGGAAGATGACCGCGTTCAGGCCGAGCGTCCACCACACCGTCACGCCGACGAGCGCGACCCAGGCGGGCGGCACGTCGGTGGTCCACTGCACGTCCAGACCGAGGTAGTGGTTGACCAGGCCGATGTTGCCGTCCAGCAGGAAGCGCCAGACGAACCCGACGACCGCGACACCCAGCACGTACGGCGCGAAGTAGACGGCCCGGTAGACGTTGCGTCCCCTGAAGCGGCCGTTCATCAGCAGCGCGGTGAGCAGCGGCAGCACGATGAGCAGGGGTACGGACGCGACCGTGAAGATCCCGGTGGCCCGCATGGCCGTCCAGAACCGGCCGCCGTCCACGCTGCCCGGATCGAACAGGTCGGTGTAGTTCTCCACCCCGACGAACGGCTTGCGGGGCAGGTTGATGTCCCACTCGTGCAGACTGGTCCAGAACCCGAAGCCGATCGGCAGCACCATGAAGACGGCGAACAGCGCCAGGTACGGGGCCAGGAACGCGTACGGGGTCCAGGGGCGCATCCGCCGCGCGGCCCCGGCGGGCGGCCTGTCCGGCACGGCGGCGCCGGACGGGCTCCGCTTCCCGGTGAGCACGTTCAATTCCCGTACTTCCGCTTGTTGTCGGCGAGCAGCTTGTCCGCGGTCGCCACGCCCTCCTTCAGCGCGTCCGCGGCGGAGGCCTCCCTCAGCACCGCCTTGGCCACGGCCAGCTCCAGCGCCTTGGACTGCACGTCGCCGACGCCGGGCAGGGCCGGCAGGAAGTGGAAGACGTTCACGTCGGCGGCCAGCTTGATCTGCGGCAGGTCGGCGACCCCGGGGTCCTGGCGGACGGAGTTGCGCGCCGGGATCATGCCGGCCTTGGCCCACTCGGTCGACTGGCGGCTCATGTGGTCGATGAAGAACTTGGCCGCCTGCACCTTGTCCGGGTCCTTGCCCGCCTGGGAGGTCATCACGAAGTTGTGGGAGGAGGCCCAGACCGCCGCCGTGCCGCCGATGTTCGGCACCGGCGAGAGGCCCCACTTCAGGGAGGGGGCGTTGGTCTTCAGGTCGTTGATCTGCCAGATGCCGTCCCAGGTGAAGCTCACCTTGTCGTTCTTGAAGGCGGCGTACTGGCTGTCCTGGGCGACCTTGGCGGGGCTGAAGCCCTTGCCGATCTGCTCGACCATCCAGGTCAGGGCCTGCGCGCCCGCGTCGGACCCCCAGAGCGCCCGGGTGCCGTCCTCGCTGTAGAGCTCGCCGCCGAACTGCCAGAGCAGGCTCATGAACATCAGGTGGGCCGGCCACTTGCTGGGCATCCAGAACGGGGTCTCGATCCCGGCGTCCTTGAGCTCGGCCAGGGCGTCCTCGTACCCGGCCTTGTCGGTGGGGGCCTCGCTCAGCCCGGCCTTCTCCAGGTGGGCCCGGTTCCAGTAGTCGCCGAGGCTGTGCACGTCCAGCGGCACGCTGTAGCGCTTGCCGTCGTAGATCCCGGCGTTCCACACCGCGGGGATGAAGTCGGTCTCGCCGAGCTGCAGCGCGCCGACCACGTCGTCCAGCGGGACCAGCGTCCGGCGGGCGGCGAAGGTGCCGATCCGGTCGTTGTGGATGATCGCCACGTCCGGGCCCTTGCCCGCGCTGATGGCCGTGGGCATGGCCGGGTAGAGGTCCTCCCAGCGCCGGGTCACGTTGCGGACCTCGATGCGGCCGGCGTACTCCTTGTTGAACGCCTCCAGCATGGTCCGCATGTGCGGGCCGTCGCCGCCGGTGAAGCCGTTCCAGTAGTCCAGGGTCACCTTCGGTCCGGTGTACTCCCCGCCGGAGAACGACGGCACCGCCGACGCCGGGGCCGAGGAGCCGGCGCCGATCCTGGTGCCGCCTCCGCAGGCGGCCAGCGCGGCGGTGAGCCCCGCGGCGCCGGTCAGGCCCAGGAACGAGCGGCGGGACAGGGGACTGGTCATTTTCTACTCCTGGGGGGAAACGGGAGTGAATCGGACAACGCTCCATGAAGCGGGCGGAAGATTCAGGGAAGCCCGGCGTCCCTCCAACCGGAGGCCGGTGCCCGGCCTGGGCCTGACGCGGTCGGGCGTCTCGGCGGTGTTGACCGCCGACGGATCGTCGTCGGCGAGCTCCAGGTGCTCCACCGGCCGCAGGCCTTCCGGGAGGACGACCTCCAGCGCGCAGGGCCCCCGCCGGTCGCGGTTGACCACGAACAGCGCCAGCTCGCCGGTCTCCTCGTCGTGCGTGGCGGTCGCCCAGATCGCGGGCGCGTCGCCGTACTTCGAGGTCGGGATGGTCGCGCACTCCGGCTCCACCCGGAGGACCTGGCCGCGGGCGTGCCGGGCGGTCAGCGCGAACGGGTGGAAGATGCTCTGCCGCCAGGCGGGGCCGCCCGGCTCGGTCCTGATCGGCGCGATGACGTTGGCGAGCTGAGCCTGGCAGGCCACGCCGACCCGGTCGGCGTTGCGCAGCAGGGTGATGAGGAGGCTGCCGACCACCACCGCGTCGGTGACGTCGTAGGTGTCCTCGATCAGCCGGGGCCGCGCGGTCCAGTCCAGCGACGACTCGCCCGCGAAACGGCTCTGGTACCAGACGTTCCACTCGTCGAAGGAGAGCTTGATCTTCCTCTTGCTGCGCAGCCTGGCGCCCACGTGGTCGGCGGTCGCGGCGATCGAGCGGATCATGTGGTCCATGTCGGCGCCGCTCGCCAGGAACGAGTCGACGTCGCCGTCGGACGGGTCGTAGTAGGCGTGCAGCGAGATGTAGTCGACCATCTCGTACGTCGCCTCCAGGACCTCGGCCTCCCAGGCGCCGAACGTCGGCATGGCGCTGTTGGAGCTGCCGCAGGCCACCAGGGACAGCCCGGGATCGAAGCGCTTGAGCGCCCGCGCGGTCTCGGCCGCCAGGCGGCCGTACTCCGCGGCGGTCTTGTGGCCCATCTGCCAGGGCCCGTCCAGCTCGTTGCCCAGGCACCACAGCCGCACGTCGTGCGGCTTGTCGGCGCCGTGCGCGCGGCGCAGGTCGGACAGCCGGGTGCCTCCGGGGTGGTTGGCGTACTCCACCAGCTCCAGCGCCTCGGCCACCCCCCGCGTGCCCAGGTTGAGCGCCATCATCGGCTCCACCCCGGCCTTCGCGGTCCAGGCCATGAACTCGTTGAGCCCGAAGCTGTTGTCCTCCAGGCTCCGCCAGGCCAGGTCGAGACGCGCGGGCCGGTCCTCGACCGGGCCGACGCCGTCCTCCCAGCGGTAGTTGGAGACGAAGTTGCCGCCGGGGTAGCGGACGAGCGTCACCCCGAGTTCCCGCGTCAGCTCCAGCACGTCGGTGCGGAGGCCGTCGGCGTCGGCCAGCGGGTGGCCGGGCTCGAAGACGCCGGTGTGGACGCAGCGGCCCATGTGCTCCACGAACGAACCGAAGAGGCGGGGCTCCACCGAGCCGATCCGGAAGGCGGGGTCCAGGGTGAGACGGGCGGTGGTCGCCAAGACGCGGCCTCTCTGTTGGGGCGGTGTTTCGGGGTAGGTGTGTTTGTACAACGTTGTTTCAACGTTGTAAACAGTGGCCCGTCCGTCGATACCGTGGCGTTACGATCGACGGGGCCGGGTCTCGTACGGCCGTCGGCGGCCGGTTCCGGCGGTCGTGACGTGGGAGCCGGGCGGCCGCGGCGGCAGGCCCGGCGGGCCGCAGGGCAGGAAGGGGTGGGCGGGTGGGAGCCAGTCTGCGCGACATCGCGCGCCTGGCGGGGGTCTCGGTGAAGACCGTCTCCAACGTCGTCAACGGGTACGCCCACGTGTCGCCGGCCACGCGGGCCAAGGTCGAGGAGGCGCTCTCCCGGCTCGACTACCGGCCGAACCTGTCGGCGCGGAACCTGCGGCAGGGGCGGACGGGCGTGATCGCCCTGGCCCTGCCCGAGCTCGACTCGCCCTACTTCGCCGAGCTGTCGCGGTTCGTCATCGACGCCGCGGCCGAGCTGAGGTGGCTGGTCGTCATCGAGCAGACCGACGGCAGCCTGGACCGGGAGCGGCGGATCCTCGACGGGGTCCGCGACCACCGGGTGGACGGGGTCATCCTCAGCCCCATCGCGATCGGCGCCGACGAGCTCGCGGCGCGCACCGACGACACCGCGCTCGTCCTGCTGGGCGAGCGCATCCACGACGGCCCGGCCGACCACGTGGCGATCGACAACGTCCGGGCGGCCCGCGACATCACCGAGCATCTCATCGGCCTCGGCCGCACCCGCGTCGCCGCCCTCGGCGCGGAGGACAACGCCGCCAGCGGCACCGCCCCGCTCCGCCTGGCCGGATACCGCGAGGCCATGGCCGCCCACGGGCTGCCCGAGACGGTGGCCAAGGTCGAGCGCTACCGCAGGGGCCAGGGGGCGGCGGCGATGGCCGAGTTGCTGGCGCGCCCCGAGCCGCCCGACGCGGTGTTCTGCTTCAACGACCTGCTGGCGCTCGGCGCCATGCGGACCATCCTCGCCGCCGGCCTGCGGATCCCCGAGGACATCGCGCTGGCCGGGCTCGACGACATCGAGGACGGCCGCTTCAGCACGCCGACCCTGACCACCGTCGCCCCCGACAAGGCGCAGCTCGCCCGGATCGCGGTCGACCTGCTCAAGCAGCGCATCGACGGCGGCCCCGGTTCCCTGCCCCGGGAGGTCGGCGCGAGCTACCGCCTGATGATCAGGGAGAGCACGGCCGGGAGGTGAGCGGGCCGTCCCGGGAGGTGGTCGAGCTCCGCTTCCGTGAACGTCCCGGCGGGAGCCGGAAACCTCAACTTTGATTGAGGTCAACATAGACTGAGGCATGCCCACCACCTCGGAGATGACCGTCGGTCAGCTCGCCACGCGCAGCGGTGTCGCCGTGTCCACCCTCCACTTCTACGAGGCCAAGGGTCTCATCCGCAGCCGCCGCACCGCCGGCAACCAGCGCCGCTTCTCCCGTGACACGCTGCGCAGGATCGCCTTCATCCGGGTCTCGCAGCGCGTGGGGATCCCGCTCAAGACCATCCGGGACGCGCTGTCCGCCCTCCCCGACGAGCGTACGCCCACCCGGGAGGACTGGGCGAGGCTCTCGGCGCTGTGGCAGGACGAGCTCGACGATCGCATCCGGCAGCTCGAACGCCTCCGCACCGGGCTGACCGACTGCATCGCCTGCGGTTGCCTCTCCCTGGACCGCTGCGCCCTGGCCAACCCCGATGACGCGGCCGCCGCCCGCGGGCCCGGCTCGCGGCTGATGATCCCTCCCCGGGTGCCCTGCTCCGCCGGGTGCGAGGTGGAGGGGGAGTAGATCCGGCCCGTGTGGAAGGGGCGGAACCCGCCCGGTTCCCCGCCGTCCCGGGGTTCCGTGCAGATTTGTTAGTTGCCCGTTCAAACTATTGACGGGCCGGGGTCCGGCGTGTGAATCTCTGGGCGTTCATGCACGCGCATCATGGGCGGTCGAAGGTCAGGGTCCCGTCACCTGATCGTGCATGGCGGTTTGTCCGTTGCATTGCGAAGGGAAGCCGTACATGCGAAGAAGGCTGTTCAGCATGCTCGCCGCCGTGGCGGTGGCCTGCGCGTCGGTCGGCGCGGCCGTCACGGGCGGGCCCGCGTCGGCGTCGGCGCCGGAGGGCGCGACGGCGTCCGCGGCCGCCGCGGAGTCGTACGAGTGGAAGAACGTGCGGATCGACGGCGGCGGGTTCGTGCCGGGGATCATCTTCAACCAGACCGAGAAGAACCTGATCTACGCCCGCACCGACATCGGCGGCGTCTACCGCTGGGAGCAGTCCGGCAGGAGCTGGACCCCGCTGCTCGACTGGGTGGGCTGGGACAAGTGGGGCTACAACGGCGTGGTCAGCCTCGCCACGGACCCGGTGGAGACCGACCGGGTCTACGTCGCCGCCGGGATGTACACCAACGGCTGGGATCCCAACAACGGTGCCGTCCTGCGCTCGGCCGACCGGGGCGCGACCTGGCAGGCCACCCCGCTCCCGTTCAAGCTCGGCGGCAACATGCCCGGCCGGGGGATGGGCGAGCGGCTGGCCGTCGACCCCAACGACAACAGCGTCCTCTACCTCGGCGCGCCCGACGGCAACGGCCTGTGGCGCAGCACCGACAAGGGCGTGACCTGGGCCAAGGTCGCGAGCTTCCCCAACCCCGGGAACTACGCGGAGGATCCGGCCGACCCCAACGGCTACCTCAGCCACCGCCCCGGCGTGGTCTGGGTGACCTTCGACCCCACCTCGGCGACCGCGGGCAACGCGACGCAGAAGATCTACGTCGGCGTCGCCGACAAGGAGAACACCGTCTACAGCTCCGCGGACGGCGGCGCCACCTGGAGCCGGGTCCCCGGGCAGCCCACCGGCTACATCGCGCACAAGGGCGTCCTCGACCACGTCAACCACACGCTCTACATCGCCACCAGCGACACCGGCGGCCCGTACAACGGCGGCAAGGGGGACGTGTGGAAGCTCGACACGACCACCGGCGCGTGGACGCGGATCAGCCCGATCCCGTCCACCTCGGCCGACGCCTACTTCGGCTACAGCGGCCTCACCGTCGACCGGCAGGACCCCGGCACGCTGATGGTCGCCACCCAGATCTCCTGGTGGCCGGACGTGATCTTCTTCCGCTCCACCGACTCGGGCGCGACCTGGACCCGGATCTGGGACTTCACCTCGTACCCCAACCGTAGCTTCCGCTACACGATGGACATCTCCTCCTCGCCGTGGCTGACCTTCGGGTCCAACCCGCAGCCGCCCGAGGTGACGCCCAAGCTGGGCTGGATGACCGAGTCGCTGGAGATCGACCCGTTCGACTCCAACCGCATGATGTACGGCACCGGCGCCACCATCTACGGCACCGAGGACCTACTGAAGTGGGACACCGGCGGTCAGATCACCATCAAGCCCATGGTGCGGGGCCTGGAGGAGACGGCCGTCCTCGACCTGGTCAGCCCGCCCTCCGGCGCGCCGCTGGTCAGCGCCCTGGGCGACATCGGCGGCTTCCGGCACACGAACCTGGACGCCGTGCCGCCCATGATGTTCACCTCGCCGACCTTCACCTCGACGACCAGCCTCGACTACGCCGAGAGCAACCCGGCCGTCATGGTCCGCGCCGGCAACTTCACCGACTCCGAGCGACCCGGCGACAGCCATGTCGCCTTCTCCACCGACGGCGGCGCCAACTGGTTCCAGGGCACCGAGCCCGCCGGGATCAACGAGGGCGGCACCGTCGCGGCGGCGGCCGACGGCTCCCGGTTCGTCTGGGCGCCCAAGGGCGTGGGCGTGCACTACTCGGTGGGGTACGGCAACTCCTGGACCGCGTCCACCGGCCTGCCGACCGGGGCCGTGGTCGAGTCCGACCGGGTGAAGCCGGGCACGTTCTACGGCTTCGGCGGCGGGAAGTTCTACGTCAGCACCAACGGCGGCGCCTCGTTCGCCGCCACCGCCGCGACCGGCCTGCCCACCGAGGGCGACGTCAAGTTCAAGGCCGTCCCCGGCCGTGCGGGCGACATCTGGCTGGCGGGCGGCTCGGGCGCCACCTCCGGCATCTGGCGCTCCACCGACGGCGGGGCGTCGTTCGCCAAGCTGCCCGGTGTCACGAGCGCGGTCAACGTCGGCTTCGGCAAGGCCGCGCCCGGCAAGAGCTACCAGGCCCTGTACGCGGTCGCCACGATCGGCGGGGTGACCGGCGTGTTCCGCTCCGACGACACCGGCGCGACCTGGGTCAGGATCAACGACGACGAGCACCGGTACGGCAACATGGGCGAGGCCCTCACCGGCGACCCCCGGGTCTACGGCCGCGTCTACCTCGGCACCAACGGCCGGGGCATCCTGTACGCCGACAGGGAGGGGACGGTCCCGCCCGACGACACCGTCCCGCCGACCAGGCCGGGCATCCCGGCCGCCTCGGCGATCACCTCGACGGGCGCGACGCTGACCTGGACCGCCTCGACCGACGCCGTCGGGGTGACCGGTTACGACGTCTACCGTGAGGCGGGGGCGACGGACGTCAAGGTCGGCTCGCCGTCCTCGGCGTCGTTCGCCCTGACCGGGCTGACCCCGGACACCTCCTACACGTTCTACGTGATCGCCCGCGACGCCGCGGGGAACAGCTCCACCGCCTCCTCGCCGGTCACCTTCACGACCCTCGCGGGATCCTCGGGGGGTGACGGCTGCACCGCGACCTACAGGGTGGCCAACTCCTGGCCCGGTGGCTTCCAGGGCGAGGTCACGGTCAAGAACACCGGCACCTCCGCGATCGGCGGCTGGACCGTGAAGTGGTCGTTCCCGGACGGCCAGAAGATCACCCAGCTCTGGAGCGGCGTCCACACCCAGACCGGTGCCGACGTCACCGTGAAGAACGCGAACTGGAACGGCGCCCTGGCCGGCGGCGCCTCCACCGTCTTCGGCTTCGGCGCGACCTGGACCGGAGCCAACGGAGTTCCCACCGCGGTCACCTGCGCCGCATCCTGACGCCGCCCGGCCGCCCGGCCGCCGGGCCGCCCGGCCG
>NZ_BAAAVI010000112.1:0-17368 GCF_039534445.1 Streptosporangium fragile
GCCCCCGCAGTGGCTGAAGTCAATCGAGGACAAATTAGAACGCGTGGTCGGAATCAATGTATCGGAATTCCGTTTCGGGCGGGTTGGGCAATCCGTGCGGCCCGCGCCGCGGTTCCAATTCCGCCCCGGTCGCGGAGTGCCGACGACGGGCCGCCGGTTCGCGGAACAGCATCGCCCCGCCCACGGCGACCAGTCCCCGCCCCGGCGGGGGTCCTGCCTGGCCCGCCCGCCCGCCGGCGGCGCGGGCTCGCCCTCGCCGGGCTGCTGGCGGGCGCCGTCTGGGCCTACGACCTGCGACTCAAGCACACCGGTGCGGGCCCGGCCGCGATGGCGGCCTGCCGGACGCTCGACGTCCTGCTCGGCGCGGGCCCGGACGTCCGGGCGGCGGCCCCCATGGCGCTCGCCGTCGGCGCCCACACCTACGGGATCAGCGTGCTCGGCCGGGCCGAGGTCACGGGGGCCGCCCCGGAGACGGCCGGCCGGGCGCTGACGGCCACCGCCACGGCCGCCACGCTGGCGTCCCTGGCCTGCCTGCGCGGCGGGACCCCCGGCCGGGCCGCCGCCTCGGCGCTGATCGCCGCGTACCTGACGACCAGCGGGCGGGCCCAGGCGGCGCTGCGTGTCGATCCCGCACCCGACCGTGTGCGGCAGGCGGTCCGGATGAGCATCCTCGGCCTGATCCCCCTGCAGGCCGCCGCGGTCGCGGGCCGGGGCAGGCTCGCCGAGGCGGGGGCCCTGCTGGGCGCGCTGCCCCTGGGCCGGTGGCTCTCCGCGAGGATGGCCACCTCATGATCTGGTCCTACTGCACCAACGGCTTCTCCGACCACCGTCTCGACCAGGCCCTGACCGTGCTGGCCGAGCTCGGCTACACCGGTGCGGCGATCACCCTCGACCACGGCCATCTCCCGCCCGACGCCTCACCGGCCGAGGTCCGGCGAATCGCCGGGCTCGCCGGGCGGCTCGGGCTCGCCCTCGCGGTGGAGACGGGCGGGCGCTACACCCTCGACCCGTGGCGCAAGCACCACCCGACGCTGCTGGACGACGGTGCCGGGCTGCGGGCCGGATTCCTGCGCCGGGCGATGCGGATCGCCGCCGATCTCGGGGCCCCGGTGGTGCACCTGTGGAGCGGGGTCCGGCCGCCCGGCGTCTCCGCGGCCGAGGCGTGGGACCGTCTCGTCCGGCAGTGCGAGCGGCTCCTCGACGAGGCGGACCGGGTGGGGGTCACGCTCGGTTTCGAGCCCGAACCCGGGATGCTCGTCGAGGACCTCGCGGGGTTCGAGCGGCTGCGCGGAGCGCTCGGCGGGCATCCCCGGTTCGGCCTCACCCTCGACATCGGGCACTGCCGCTGCCTGGAACCGTACGACGTGCCGGAATGCGTCCGGCGGGCCCGGCCGTACCTGGTGCACGTGCAGATCGAGGACATGCGGCGCGGTGTGCACGAGCACCTGGAGTTCGGCGCGGGCGAGATCGACTTCCCGCCGGTCCTCGCCGCGCTCGACGGCTTCGACGGCCTGGTCGCCGTCGAGCTGGCCCGGCACGCCCACGCGGCACCCGAGGTGGCCGCGAGGTCGATCGACTTCTTGAGGAGGGCCCATGACCGAGTGGCTGAAGCAGGCCGTACGGGACGTTGAGCGGGATCCGGAGACCGTCCACCGGCTGTTCCCGCAGGCCACCCGCCGGGGTGGCGCGGGGGCGCGGGCGGCGCTGCTGAAGGCGCTGGTCCGGGCGGCGCCGGAACCGCTGGAGCGGGTCAGCACGCTCTACTGGCAGGGCGACGCCGGTGAGCGGCGGGAGATCCTGGAGGCGCTGGGGGATCTCGGTCTCGGGGCCGGCGCCCTGCCGCTCGTGCGGGACGCCCTGCGCGCGAACGACCCCCGGCTGGTCGCCGCCGCGCTCGGGCCGTACGGCTCCACCTGGCTGGACGACCACTCCTTCCGGCAGGGCGTGCTCAAGTGCGTCTTCATGTCCGTCCCGCTCGCGTCGGTCGCGGGTCTCGACCACCGGCTCGACGCGGAGCTGCTCCGCATGCTCGCCGGCTACGCCGCGGAGCGCCGCGCGGCGGGGCGGCCCGTTCCCTCCGACGTTCTCGAAAGGCTCTGATGAGGATCTTCGACCCGCACATCCACATGACGTCCCGCACCACCGACGACTACGAGCGGATGCACGCCGCCGGGATCCGCGCGGTCGTGGAGCCCGCCTTCTGGCTCGGGCAGCCGCGGACGAACGTCGGCAGCTTCCTCGACTACTTCGACGGGCTGCTGGGCTGGGAACCGTACCGGGCGGCGCAGCACGGGGTCCGCCACCACTGCGCGCTCGCCCTCAACCCCAAGGAGGCCAACGACCCGCGCTGCGCCGGCGTGCTGGACGAGCTGCCCCGCTACCTGCTGAAGGACTCCGTGGTCGCGGTCGGCGAGGTGGGCTACGACGCGATGACCCCCGAGGAGGACCGCGCGTTCGAGGCCCAGCTCGCGCTCGCGCGGGAGCACGGCCTGCCGGTGCTCGTGCACACGCCGCACCGGGACAAGGTGGCCGGGACCCGCCGCACGCTCGACGTCGTCCGGGGGATGAACCCGGGCATGGTCCTGGTCGACCACCTCAACGAGCTCACCGTCGGGATGGTCGCCGACGCCGGCTGCTGGATGGGCTTCTCGATCTACCCGGACACGAAGATGGACCCCGGCCGGATGGTGGCGATCCTCAAGGAGTGGGGCACCGAGCGGATGCTCGTGAACTCGGCGGCCGACTGGGGGCGCAGCGACCCGTTGAAGACCCGCGAGGTCGGCGAGGCCATGCTGGCCGCGGGGTTCACGGCGGCGGACGTGGACCGGGTGCTGTGGGAGAACCCCGTCGCCTTCTACGGGCAGAGCGGCCGCCTGTCACTGGACGACCCGGCGCCCGGAGCCGACTACGCGGGCAACACGATCCTGCGCGGGACGCGCTGACCATGCGGTTGCGCCATCCCGGCGGCTCGACCGTCCACCTCGCCTACTGCACCAACGTCCACCCGGCCGAGGACCTCCCCGGCATCCACCGGCAGCTGTCCGGGCCCGCCGCGCGCGTGCGGGCGCTGACCGGCGCGGCCCGGCTCGGGCTCGGGCTGTGGCTCTCGCACGGGGTCACCCGGGCGCTGCGCTCCGACCCCGCCGAGCTCGTACGGCTGCGCGCCGCGCTCGACCGGCTGGGGCTGGAGGTCGTGACGCTCAACGGCTTTCCCTACCAGGGATTTCACCAGGAAGTAGTGAAATATCGGGTATACCAGCCCGACTGGGCGCACGAGGACCGGCTCCGCTACACGCTCGACCTGGCGGAGATCCTCACCGGGCTCCTGCCGGACGACGTCACCGAGGGCACGATCTCCACACTGCCCCTCGCCTGGCGGACCGGATGGACCCGGGACAAGGCCGCCGCCGTCGCCGCGAACCTGGACGCCCTCGCCCGGGGCCTGCGGGAGCTCGCCGGCCGGACCGGCAAGACCGTCCGCGTCGGCTTCGAGCCCGAGCCCGGCTGCATCGTGGAGACCACCTCGCAGGCGGCCGCGCTGCTCGGCGGCGCCGACCCGGAGTACCTCGGCGTCTGCCTGGACGCCTGCCACCTCGCCGTCGGCTTCGAGGACCCCCGGGACGCGGTCGCTTTGGGGCTGCCCATCGTCAAGTTCCAGGCCTCCTGCGCGATCGAGGCGCCCCCGGGGGCGCAGCGGGCCCTGACCGCCTACGACGAGCCCCGCTTCCTCCACCAGACCCGCTGCGCCGCCGGGGCCGCCGGATACGTCGACGACCTCGGGGCGGCGCTCGCCGGCGGGCTCCCGGCGGAACAGCCCTGGCGCTCCCACTTCCACATGCCCCTGCACGCCGCGCCCCCGCCGCCCCTGGCCACGACGGCGTCCCACCTGGGAGAGCTGCTGCGGCTGCTCATGGCGGCGCCGCTCACCCGGCACATCGAGGTCGAGACCTACACCTGGAGCGTTCTGCCGGGCCGGGCGGACGTCGCCGAGGGCATCGCCGCCGAACTCAACTGGACCAGGCGGCGGCTGGCCGCCCTCGGACTTGAGGAGATCTGATGGCACCTCTCGTCGTCATCGACGTCGTCGGCCTGACCCCGCGGTTGCTCACCCACATGCCCAACGTCGCGAAAGCGGGGAACGCGGCGGCGCTGCGGCCCGTGCTCCCCGCGGTGACGTGTTCGGTGCAGGCCACCTTCCTGACCGGCGCCCCGCCCCGCGAGCACGGCGTCGTCGGCAACGGCTGGTACTTCCGGGACCTCGGCGAGGTTCTCCTGTGGCGGCAGCACAACGCGCTGATCCAGGGCGAGCAGCTCTGGGGCGCGCTGCCCGGGCTGCGGACCGCCAACGTCTGCTGGTGGTACGCCATGGGGGCCGCGAGCGACATCGTGGTCACCCCGCGCCCGATCTACCACGCCGACGGCCGCAAGTCGCCCGACTGTTACACCAGGCCCCCGTCCCTCCACGACGACCTGGTCGCCGCGCTCGGGGACTTCCCGCTGTTCTCGTACTGGGGGCCGGGCGCGGGCATCGCCTCCTCGGAGTGGATCGTCGCGGCCGCGCGCCGGATCCTCACCCGGGAGCGGCCCGACCTGCTGATGGTCTACGTCCCGCACCTGGACTACGACCTGCAGCGCCACGGCCCGGACGGCCCGGAGGCGATCGCGGCGGCCCGGGCCGTCGACGCCGCGCTCGCGCCCCTGCTGGCCGAGGACGCCACTTTCGTCGTGCTCTCGGAGTACGGGATCACCCGGGCGGCCCGCCCCGTCGACGTCAACCGCGCCCTGCGCCGGGCGGGGCTGCTCGAGGTCCACACGCAGGCCGGGATGGAGTACCTGGACGCGATGGCGTCGAGGGCCTTCGCGGTGGCCGACCACCAGATCGCCCACGTCTACGTGCGCGACCCGGCCGACGTGCCCCGCGTCCGCGGTCTGATCGCCGAACTGCCGGGCGTGGACGAGGTCCTGGACGGGGAGGGCAAGGCCCGGTACGGCCTCGACCACGAACGCGCCGGCGAGCTCGTCGCCGTCGCCGAGCCGGACGCCTGGTTCACCTACTACTACTGGCTCTCCGACGACCGGGCGCCCGACTTCGCGCGGCTCGTCGAGATCCACCGCAAGCCCGGCTACGACCCGGCGGAGCTGTTCATGGACCCCGCCGACCCGTTCGTGAAGCTCCGCGCGGCCAGGGCGCTGGTCCGCAAGAAGCTGGGCTTCCGCTACACGATGCCGGTGGTTCCGCTCGATCCGTCACCGGTCCGGGGCAGCCACGGGCGGCTGCCCGACTCGGCGGCCGACGGGCCCGTGCTGCTGGGCCCCTTCGACCGGGACTCCTACGCCGCGACCGAGGTGAAGGGGCTGCTGACCAGGCTCGTCAAGGGCGAATCCCGGGAGTGAAGGGCGCCTTCCCCCAGGCCGCCGTCCCTTCGCCGGCGAGCGGGGGCACTGCGATCTCGCAATAGTTAGGTCTTGACCTAAGCGTTGGCTGCCCCCATAGTTAGGTGTGTGCCTAAACGACGAGGCGCGGCTCGACCAGGTCTTCCAGGCGCTGGCCGACCCGACGCGACGCAAAGTGATCGAACGGCTCGTGTCGGGGCCGGCCACCACCTCGGAGCTGGCCAAGCCGTTCGACATGGCACTCCCGTCGTTCACCCAGCACCTGGCGGTGCTGGAGCGTGCCGGGCTGGTGACCTCGGCCAAGAAGGGGCGGGTGCGGACCTACCGGCTCACCCCCGGCACCCTCGAGGTCGCCGGCGGCTGGCTGGCGGAGCAGCGCCGCCTCTGGGAACGGCGCCTCGACCAGCTCGACCACTTCCTGACCACCCTGAAGGAGCAAGAATGAGCTTCACGCCGCACACCCTCGACCCGAACCTGGACATCGAGCTCCACCGGGAGGTCGACGTGCCGCCCGCACTCGTCTGGAAGGCGTGGACCACGCCGGACCTCCTCAAGGAGTGGTTCGCGCCCAAGCCCTTCGAGACGCCGCACTGCGAGATCGACCTCCGTCCCGGCGGCATCTTCCGCACGGTGATGCGCTCCCCCGACGGCAACGAGTTCGACGGAGCGGGCTGCTACCTCGAGGTGATCCCGAACGAGCGGCTGGTGTGGACCAGTGCCCTGGCGCCCGGCTACCGCCCGCAGGCCGGTGAGATGCCCTTCACGGCGGTCATCGAGCTCCAGCCGACCGGCTCCGGCGGCACCCGCTACCGGGCCGTCGCCATGCACCGGACGCCGGAGGACAACAAGCAGCACGCGGACATGGGCTTCGTCGAGGGCTGGGGCGCGGCGCTCGACCAGCTCGTCGCTCTCGTCAAGACGCTCTGAGAGACGTCCGGAAAGTCGGACCGGGCCTGTCCGGTGAATCACCGGACAGGCCTCAGGCGGGGGCGGACAGCAGGTGATCGCTGATCAGGCGGGCCGCCCCGATGACCCCCGCGGTCCCGCCGAGCTCGGACAGGACGATGGGCATGTTCCCGGTGGCCAGGGGCAGCGACCGGTGGTAGACGACGCCGCGGATCTGCGCGAGCAGGGTGTGGCCGAGACCGGCCACACCACCCGCGATGATCACGAGGCCCGGGTTGAAGAAGCTCACGAGGCCGGCGAGCACCTTGCCCACCTGCCGGCCCCCCTCGCGGATCATCTGCACGGCGGCGGCGTCCCCGGCGGCCGCGGCCGCCGAGACGTCCTCCGCGGTGAGCGCGCCCCGCTCGGCGAGCCGCTCGGCCAGGAACGGGGAGCGCTGGGAGCGCGCCGCGGCCAGGGCGTCGCGCGCCAGGGCCGCGCCCCCGAAGTACGCCTCCAGGCAACCGGTGTTGCCGCACGCGCAGACGGGGCCGTGGTCGTCCACCCTGATGTGGCCGATGTCGCCCGCGCTGCCCGACACGCCGCGGTATATCTTGCCGTCGACGACGATCCCGCACCCGACGCCGGTTCCGATCTTCACAAGGAGGAAGTCGTCGACGGACCGGGCGAGCCCGGCGTGCAGCTCGCCCAGCGCCATGATGTTCACGTCGTTGTCCACCAGGACCGGGCAGCCCAGCTCCTGGCTCATCGTCTCCCGGACCGGGAAGCGGTCCCAGCCGGGCATGATCGGGGGTGCGATCGGCATCCCCTCGCGGAAGCTCACCGGTCCGGGAAGGCCGATGCCGGTGCCGTGGATCTCGGTCGCCACACCCTTCGCGCGCAGCTTGCCGAGCAGTTCCAGCGCCTGCTCGAAGACGGCCGCCGGGCCGTCGCGGACGTCCGCCGGCGCGGAGAGGTGACCCAGCACCTCCAGCTCGCCGTTGGTCACCGCGACGTCGATCGAGGTGACGCCGATGTCGATGCCGACGAACCGCAGGTGCGACGCGACGCGCACGATCCCGGACCGCCGCCCGCCCCGGGACGCCGCGAGGCCGGCCGACTCCACGAGTCTCAGCTCGGCGAGCCGGTCGAGCTCCAGGGCCAGCTTGGATCGGGACAGCTGGACGACGTCGCCGAGTTCCGCGCGCGAGCGCGCGCCCTCATCGCGCAGCAGGTGGAGGAGTTGCGCCTGGTGGACGTTCTCCGGGCGAGCTGTCATTTCGCGTGACGCCGCCCTCCGGGTCGGGGTCTGGGTGTGTGACGGTGGCTGCTTGCACAAGCCTTGCGACAACTTGCTCCATTATATGGCTTACTTCTTCCTCCCCGTGGACAAAGTCTCCAGATCGCTCGCCGAATCGGGTGAGCGGGAGGCGCCGGGGACGGCGCCAGGATTGACGGCGCCTCGGGCGGGCACGGCGCTGTGCGACGAACGGAGCGACGGGAGGCACGGGCGGATGACGAGGACGGAGTGGCTGTTCGTGGACGGCGCGTGGCGCGTGAGCGCGTGCGAGGCCACGATGACGGTGACGGACCCGGCGACGGACGAGCCCGTGGGCCGGTTCCCGCGCGGATGCGCGGAGGACGTCGAGGCGGCCGTCGCGTCGGCCCGCGCCGCGGCGCCCGGGTGGGCGCGGCACGCCCCGGCCGAGCGCGGCACGCTCCTGCGCCGGGCCGCCGAGCGGGTCCGGCGGCACGCCGACGAGCTGGCCACGCTGGTCACCCGGGAGATGGGCAAGCCGATCGGCGACGCGCGCGGCGGCGTCGACGCCGGGGCCGGAACGCTGGAGCAGTACGCCGAACTCGGCCCACTGCACGGCGCCCGCACCCTGCAGGGCGGCTGGGCGGCGACCGACTTCATGGTCCGCGAACCTCGCGGGGTCGTCGCCGTCATCACCCCGTGGAACGACCCCGTGGCGATCGCCTGCGGCCTGATCGGCGCCGCGCTGGTGACGGGCAACACGGTCGTGCACAAGCCGTCGGAGCGGACCCCGCACACCGGGGCCCGCCTGGTGGAGCTGCTCGCCGAGGAGTTGCCGCCCGGCGTGCTCACCATGGTCACCGGCGACCGGAAGGCGGGCGCCCCGCTGGCCGCCCACCCCGGTCTCGGCCTGGTGGCGCACGTGGGCTCCACCCGGGCGGGCCGGCGGATCGCCGCGGCCGCGCACTGCCGGGTGCTGCGCGAGAACGGCGGCAAGGACGCGCTCATCGTGGACGCGGACGCGGATCCGAAGTGGGCGGCCGAGCAGGCCGCGCTGGGCTGCTTCGCCAACGCCGGGCAGATCTGCACGTCGGTGGAGCGGATCTACGTGCACCGCGGCGTGGCCGAGCCGTTCACCGCCGCCCTCGTCGCCGCGGCGGAGAGCCTGCGCATGGGGCCGGGGCTGGACGAGGCGACCACGTTGGGGCCGCTGGTCGACCGCCGCCTGCGTGACACCGTGCACGAGCACGTCCGGGCGGCGGTGGCGGCCGGGGCGCGGGCGCTGACCGGCGGCCGGATCCCCGAGGGGCCCGGCGCGTTCTACCCGGCGACGGTGCTGGCCGGGTGCACCGACGAGATGCCCGTCATGCGCGAGGAGACCTTCGGCCCGGTGGCGGCCGTCCGCGTCGTGGACGGCTTCGACGAGGCGATCGCCCTGGCCAACACCGGCGAGTACGGCCTGGCGGCCACCGTGCTGACCGGCTCGCTCCCCCACGCCCAGCGAGCCTGGCGTGAGCTTCGGGCCGGAACGGTCAAGGTCAACGCCGTCTTCGGCGGCGCGCCGGGCGGCGCCGCCCAGCCCCTCGGCGCCAGCGGTGAGGGCTTCGGGTACGGGCCGGAGCTGCTGGACGAGATGACCCACACCAAGGTGGTGCACATCACCACGTACGACCGCGGTCAGTGATCCGGCCGGCGGCCCGGGTGACGCCTGCGGGACGCCGCGTCATCCGCCGCCGGCGTGCGGGGTGAGCAGGAGCAGCGCGATGTCGTCGCTGTGCAGGTCGGCGCGCCGGGTATGGCTGATGAGGATGTCGGCGAGGTTCTCCACGGGCTCGTGCCGGCCCCAGGCGAGGCGGGTGGCGAGGTCGACGGCGGCGTCGCCGAGGTCGGTGCCGGGGGACTCGATGAGGCCGTCGGTGTAGAGGGCCAGCAGGTCCCCGGGGGGCAGGGATGCCCCGACCCCGGGATACTCGGCGTCGGGGTCGACGCCGAGAAGCGGTCCGGGCTTCACGTCGAGGATCTCGGTGCGCCCGTCGGAGTGGCGCAGGATCGGCGGGAGGTGGCCGGCGGTGGCCAGGCACACCTTGTGATCGGCCAGGTCGAGGTGGACGTACAGGCAGCTGGTGAGCAGGCCCGAATCGAGATCGGTGAGCAGGCGGTTGGTCCGGGCGAGGACCTCGTCCGGGGCCGCGCCGGCGCTGGCGTAGGCGCGGACGGCGGTGCGCACCTGTCCCATGAGGGCCGCGGCGGTGACGTTGTGGCCCTGGACGTCGCCGATGACGGCGGCGACGGTGGTGTCGTCCAGACGGATGAGGTCGTAGAAGTCGCCGCCGATGTCCATGCCGCGGGTGGCGGGCCGGTAGCGGGCGGCCACCTTCAGGCCGGGGATGCGGGGCAGGGCGTGGGGCAGCAGGGCTTCCTGGAGGCCGTGCGCGAGCTGGTGCTTGGCGTCGTAGAGGCGGGCGCGGTCCAGGGCCTGGGCGATCAGCCCGGCGAGCGAGGTCAGCACGGTGCGTTCCTCGTCGGTGAAGGCGTGGGGCCGGTGGTAGGAGAGCACGCAGCAACCGACGGGGCGACCCGAGCTGATCAGGGGCAGGAAGGCCCAGGCGGCCTTCCCGGTCAGCTCCGGGATGCCGGGGGCGACCCGCTCCATCTCCTCCGGCGAGGCGAAGAAGCTGGGGATGCCGCTGATCAGGGCGCGCGCGGCCGGGACCGGCAGGGTGGCCAGGGAGGAGATCTTCTCGAAGTGGTCCACGGCCTCGGCGCCGTAGCCGCGTTGGCCGATCCTCTGCAGCCTGCCGCCCTCCACCGCGAGCAGGGTGAGACCCTGGGCGTCGAAGGCGGGCATGATCTGGTCGGCGACCAGATCGACCACGTCCTGCACGGTGACGGTCTCGGTGAGCGCGGCGGCGAGGTGGACCAGGTGGTAGAGCGCGCCCGCCCGGGTCGGTACGCCCGAGGGCGCGACGGGCCCGGGTGCCCGGAAGCGGCCGCCGGTCGCGTCGCCGGGGGCGATGCGCACGCTGACGCCGGTGGCGTCCGGGTAGAGCTGGAAGGTCAGCCACTGGTCCGGAGGGTTCAGGGCGGTGAAGGAGACGGGCAGGCGACTGATCATCGCGGACCGGTAGCGGTCCTCGTAGACGGGGTCCTTCAGCCATGGCAGCGCTTCCCAGGGCAGCTCTCCGAGCAGGTCCGTGGCGTCGCGGCCGAGCATGGCGGCGGCGGTGGCGCTGACGTAGGAGAACCGGCCGTCCGGGTCCAGGGAGCAGCCGCCCTCGGGAAGGCGCTCGACGAAGTCCGCCGCGGCCAGAGCTTCCTCCGGCCCCACCACCCGGGTGCGGGGCTGGGCCAGCAGGTGCGACTCCGGTCCGGGCAGCACCGGGTGGCCGCTCTCGGCGGCCTGCCGCAGGAACTCGCCCAGGCGGCGGCAGGCGGCGCTGATCGCGTTGAGTTCCTCCGGGGTGAGCCGGGTCGGGCGGGCGCCGGGCCACATCAGCAGCAGCGCGCCCCAGCAGGTGGCGCCGGTGGTGATCGGGGCGGCGGCCAGCGCGAGGGGATAGGGCAACGCGAGCGCCGTCCGCGGGTAGCGGTTCGCCATGTCCGTGTGGCTGCCGACCCACACCAGGCGGCGGTCGCGCGTCGCGTCGGCCACCGGGATCGGGGCCGCCAGCGACACCCGTTCCCAGGGCGCGACGAACTCCAGGGGGACTCCGCTCAGCACCGTCAGCCGCAGCACCTGCTCCCCCGGTGGCAGCAGGTAGATCCCGCCCACGGTCGCGCCCGCCTCCCGCATGGCCTGGAGCAGGAGCGGGTCCAGCGGCTCCGCTCCCGAACCGGCGGCGGATGCAACGGAGTCCCGGGTGTCCTTCCCCTGCCCGGCGGGAGGTACGAACGAGCCCGAGGCGGCTCCCGGGGACCTCATCGCCGGTCCCCGTGCCGGACCCGGCCCGCACCCGGCCCGACCCGGTGTGCCGGACGGCAGCACCGCCGGCCGCGGCCGACCCGCGCCGCTAGCGGTGAATCACTCCAAACACCCTTAAAGCTCAACATACATGGGCAATATGCCCAAATAGGGCGATGAAACACCCCGACTCCGGCATCCGGGGGCCACCGGGTGCGGCCGGACCGTCGGCGCGCGCACCACCCGGCGCGGCCTCACGCGGTCAGGCGGCGGACCATGTGGACCAGTGCCGCGCGCCTGGCCTGCGGACCGTCGTCGGGGGTGCCGGCCATCATCATGCGTACCACCTGCGGAACCGAGAACCACCAGCCGACCAGCGCGAACACCGCATAGAGCAGATGCGCGGGATCGACGTCACCGGCGATCCTCCCCTCCGCCTGCGCCTTGGCGAAGGCGGCGACCTTCTCCGCGTAGTGAGCCCGGCGTTCGTCCTCGGCCGCCACCTCGACCCGGCCGTCCTGCAGCCCTTCCCACGCCAGCAGGCGCAGGAAGTGCGGGTGCGCGCAGTGGTAGTCGAAGACGCGCCCGGCGTACTCGCCGAGGTCCGTGGCCTGTTCGCCGGTGAGCGGCACATCGGCGGCCACCTTCGCCAGCTCGGCCTCCAGGACCGCGGTGAACAGCCGCTGTTTGCTGCCGAAGTACTGGTAGATCCGTTCCTTGTTCACCCCGGCGCACGCGGCGATGCGGTCCACCCGCGCACCCTGCGGGCCGTGCTCGGCGAACTCCTCCACCGCGGCGTCGAGGAGGAGCTGCTTGGTCTTCGCGGTGTTCCAGGCCATGGACCCAGCCTACAAGAATTCCAACCAGACAGTTGGACATTTGGCCGCCGCATGTCATACTCCAACCATCCAGTTGGAGATGGGTCCGGCCCGGCACCGCGTCCGGCATCGCGCCCGGAACCACCGGGGCCGCCGGTCCCGCGGCGGCCGGTCCCGCCGGCCTCTCCCCCTGGGACACACTCACCCCGCGACAGATCGGTACTGAGACATGACCACCGCACCCCGGACCACCCGCGAGATCGTCGACGCCTTCTTCGCCCGCTTCGGCGCCGGGGACCTGCCCGGCCTCCTCGACCTGTTCGCCGACCGCGTGGACTTCTCCGTCCCCGGCGCGCCGAACGTGCCCTGGACCGGGACCCGTTCCACCAGGAATGAGATCTCCGAGTTCTTCACGGTGCTCGGCAAGGAACTCACCCCCGCCGAGGAGTTCACCGTCGACGCCACCGTCGTCGAGGGCGAGCACGCCGTGGTCACCGGCCGCAGCCGCTTCGGCGTGGTGTCCACCGGCAAGGCGTTCGTCAACGAGTTCGCCCTGCACTTCACCGTCGCCGACGCCAGGATCACCGGCTATCGGATGCACGAGGACAGCCACGCGATCAGCGTCGCCTTCACCCGGTGACCGAGGACGGGGCGGGCCGTCCGGTCCCGGGCGGCTCCGGGGCGGGACAGGCGGACGCGCCTCCGCGCCGGAGGCGCGCTTCCCGTACCCCGCCTGACGCCCCGGCGCGTCCGGCGCGGGGTTCGCGGCGCTCTCCCCCGCGGACGCCGGCCGGGTGATCTCAGTGCGACGGCGCCGGTCCGGCGGGGCCCCGCCGGACCGGAGTCAGACGAGCTCGCCGTCGCGAGAGCCCCCGGCCCGGGTCCTCCGGCGCGCGCGGAGACGACGCGCGACGAGGACGAACGGGCCGGTCACCGCGGCGAGGACGGCGAGCAGCCCGGCGAGGACGAGGGCCAGCCGCCCGGGTGAGTCCAGTGAGACCGGCAGGCCCCGGGTGCCGGGATCCTCGGGGAAGGTGAGGGTGCCGGTCGCCGTGCGCTCGATCCGGCCGCTGTGCAGGGTGAGGCGGAACTTCCACGGGCCGTCGGGGAGATCCCTGCCCAGCAGCGCGGTGACGTCCGCGCGGTCGCCGGGGGCCAGGGTGGTGCCACGGGTGACCCGGAAGGGGCCGGCGCTCAGGGAGCTCGGCCCCTCCGACAGCGACAGCTGCCCGTCCACGTCGATGGCGCGGTGGCCGGTGTTGGTGACGGTCGCGGTGACCTTCGGCTGCCCGTCCTCGGTGCGCTGCGGGACGATCCGGCCGATCTGGAAGTCCGACGGCGGTTCACCCCCCGGGCCGACGTCGAGGTAGGTGCGGATCCCGACGCGGTTGACGATGGCGACGTTCCCCTCCGGGCCGGGTTCGGCGGAGGAGACCTGGGCCCAGATGACGGCGTACCGCTCCGCCTTGCTCGCCCAGGCCGGCACCGCGACGGTCGCCTTCACCGGTACGCTGCCGCGCGGAGGCAGGTCGACCGCGGTGCGGTCGAGCTTGATCCACGAGCTCAGCTCGTTGGCGGTGCGGGCCGGGGCGAACGTGAAGCGGTTGCCCTTGATGGCGGCGGCGGCCGCGTACAGCTCCACGCGCTGGGGCTTGGGCGAGGTGCTGACGACCTCCATGCGCCTGGTGAAGGTGGTGCCGGGGTTGACGTGGTCGACGATGAAGTACCGCGATCGCGGGTCGTCCACGCGGTTGGCGGGGATCTCCAGCAGCCGGATCCCGATGGCACCCTCGTCGGCGGGGCGCCCGCCGTCCCGACCCGCCTGCGCGGTCGCCGGAGCGCTCAGCGTCCCGTACGCCAGGAGCGCGAGCAGCGCCGCCAGGGCGGCGGGCCGGCGGGTCAGGGGGCTAGGCAACGGAGTGGTTGATCGTACCGGTGTAGGTACCTTCCACCGCCTGCTCGGGGATATTGATCACGATGGTCGGGTTCCAGGTGGCGGAGTTGTTGCCGGAGCCGCTCGTCTTGGCGAAGGCGGTGCGCGTGACGGCGAGCGTCTGCGCGGCCGCCGCGTTGAGCTGCCCGGGGACGAAGGTCCCGGTGCCGGTGGTGTTGACCGCGGGGCCGGACCAGTACAGCACGGCGGTGTTGGGGATGGTCTCGGCCGTCGTGCCGCCGCCCGTGGTGAAGGCCCCCGACGTCGAGACGACGCTCGCCGTCCACGTGCCGTTGAGCGCGGCGCGCTGGTCGACCACCGTGACCGGGCCGAGCTGCCCGCTGATCTGCCCGCCCGGCTGGCCGCCGCCGAGGTTCACCGGGCCGTCCGGCACGGTGATCGCCAGCCCGCTCGGCGCGGCCACGGTGAACGTCACCGTGGTGGAACACGTCGTTGAAGCGGCGCAGGTGTCGGCCCGCGCGGGCAGGGCCATCGTCACCGTGGCCACCATCATGCCGGCGGCGCCCATCAACGGGACGCCAAGACGACTCCTCGGCACTGCGGATCCCCCTCCGTTACCCTTCGCCCCCCCGGGCGGTTCCTCGGTGATCACATCCTGCTCCCCGGCCGGTCGCCGGAAACCGCCGCCGCGGGCATCTGGCGATTTTTGGCGATCACATTGTGACGTTAAAGAGCGTCCGGGCGGGCGATTCCCGCGGCGGGCCGCGACGGCATACGTGGAAAGCACGCGAAAGGCATGCGGACTCCTCCAATAGCGGCCTACCGGCGGCACGATTCCGGGCGTTTATCCGTTTTTAAGTGCATTTATCTCCCGGGCCGCATCCGGGTCGGATGAAAGCACCGACCGAAGCACCCCGTTCGCCCCGGAACGGAAGGCCGTACCGCCGCCTTTGCCGTTAATTTACGACCCACGGGCAAGGCCCGGGAAAGCGATCCCGTTTAATGCCCTAGGCTGCCACCTGCTTTCGCCGTGTTCCACCGAGTAGACACTCCACGCGAATCCCCACACGACACCCTTGAGGAATCGACATGAGGAAGGGTCCCGCGAGTCCCCTCGCCGGGCGAGCGCTCCTGCCGCTGACGGCGGCGGCCACCCTGGTGCTGGGTCTCGGCACTCCGGCGGCCTCCGCCGACTCCGGGCCGGGAGGGCACCCGGCGATCGCCCGGCGCGCCGAGACACTGACGATCACCGTGCCCAACTCGGCGTACCTCGGCACCGGCGGCGCCGGTACCACGATCAGCGGCTCCCTCGGCACGGTGACCGTGACCGACAGCCGGCCCGGTGTGCCCCCCTGGACGGCCACCGCCTCGGCCGGCAACTTCACCACCGGCACCGGCACGGCCGCGCAGACCATCACCAGGGACAGGCTCTCGTACTGGTCCGGCCCGACCACCGCCTCCTCCGGCGGAGGCTCCCGCACCCCGGGGCAGACCTCCGCCGCCCAGGCGGTCTCCCTGGCCACGACGGTGACCGCGTTCCGGGGCCGCAAGGGGACGATCCCCACCACCACCAGCTGGCAGCCGACGATCGTGGTCGCCGTCCCGGCCGCCGCCATCGCGGGCGGCTACACCGGCGTCATCACCCACTCGGTCGCCTGACCGGCGAACGCCGACCGGCGGAACCCGGCGCCACCCGCTCCCGGTGGCGAACCAAATCTCCCCCGTCCGGCCCAGCCCTCTCCCCGCTTTTCCCGCCGGCCCGATCCGCGAATTGGCGGACTCATGACCAGCCGCAAACATCGACGGTCGGCGGCGGCCGACGGCATTGCGAGATATTCGGACGGCGCGGGACGGCTGGGACCGGAGTTTTCTTCCGTATCCCATTTTCGGGCGATTTATCCAAATACCGAAGAGCGTGGCCTGTCCGCGGTTCTGTCTTCTTTCTTGCTGGAAGGGATGTCATGCGTCACTGCTCTAGACGCCTGGGGTACCCGCTCATGGTCATGGCCCTGGTCCTGGCGGCGAGCGCCCCCATGTCCACCGCGTCCGCCGCCCGGTCAGCCGATCCCTCACCCCCGCGCCCCTGGGTGAAGATCTGCCTCAAACTCAAGCTGATGCCCGCTCACCGGCGGATCAAGTGTCACTTCCCGCCCGCCCCGCGCGCCGCCTCGGCGGCCCGGTTCGACGGGGAGGCCAGACTCGGCGGGAAGGTCCGGCAGGCGCCGACCATCACCGAGCTGACCATACCGACCAGCCCGTCGACCCCCGTCGGGATCACCGCGGGCCCGGACGGCGCCCTGTGGTTCACCGAGAACTACGCCAACAAGATCGGGCGCGTCACCACGTCGGGCCTGTTCACCGAGTACACGCTCCCCACCTCCGGCGCCGAGCCCGCGCACATCACCGTCGGCCCGGACGGGGCCCTGTGGTTCACCGAGGCGAACGCCAACAAGATCGGGCGGATCACCACCTCCGGGACGATCACCGAGTACACCGTGCCCACCGCCGACTCCTACCCCTGGGGCATCACCGTCGGCCCGGACGACGCCCTGTGGTTCGTCGAGGTGGAAGGCAACAAGATCGGGCGGATCACCACGTCCGGGACGATCACCGAGTACCCCCTGCCCACCGCCGACGTCTACCCCCTGCACATCGCCGCCGGCCCGGACGGCAACCTCTGGTTCACCGAGTCGCTCGGGAACAGCATCGGGCAGATCACCCCGTCGGGGACGATCACCGAGTTCACCGTTCCCACCTCCGGCGCGACGCCCATCGGGATCACCGCGGGGCCGGACGGCAACCTGTGGTACACCGACGCCAACGGGTATGTCAGTTCCGTCAGCACCACGGGCACCTTCACCGAGTACGCGCTCACCGACCCCAACAGCTACCCGTGGGGCATCACCGTCGGCCCGGACGACAACCTGTGGTTCACCGAGCAGAGCGCCAACATCATCGCCAGCGTCACCACGTCGGGGACGATCGACGAGTACACGCTCCCGACCAACGTCTCCGGGCCCTTCGAGGTCGCGCTCGGATCCGACGACAACCTCTGGGTCACCGAGGACTACGTCGACCAGATCGCCGTGGTGACGCCCTGACCCAGCCGGCCGGCGGCCGCCGCGGGTTCGCCGCGGCCGTCGTCACGGGCCCTCCCCCGGCCGGGCCCTCCCCCCGGCCCGCCGGCGACGCCGGCGGCCCGGGAGGCCCTAGTCCTT